>JBFYOQ010000188.1:0-6780 GCA_041303735.1 Mycobacterium sp. | reverse complement strand
AGTACTCGATGGGCAGGGCGTTGTCGGAGTTGTCGATGGTCAGCGTGACCTCGGCGCGGCCCAGCGGGGCCCGCGAGGAGGTGCCGGCGAAGATGACGTCCTCCATCTTGCCGCCGCGCAGCGTTTTGGCACCCTGCTCGCCCATCACCCAGGTCAGCGCGTCGACGACATTCGACTTGCCGGAGCCGTTGGGGCCGACCACGCAGGTGATGCCGGGCTCGAAGCGCAGAGTCGTCGACGAGGCGAAGGACTTGAAGCCCTTCAGCGTCAGACTCTTGAGGTACACGACGTGGCAGCCTACCGGGCTTGAATCGAGCCGGGGCTCACACTCAATCGAGCCGGGGCTCAGCGCTCACCGAACCCGGACATCGGCTCGCCCGGCTCCCCCAGATCAGCCACCACCGTGTCGACCGACCCGGGTGTGTCACCGTCGCGCAGCAGGCTCAGCAGCTGTTCACAGGCGCCCCGGGGACCCTGGGCGACCACCAGCACCCGGCCGTCGGTCTGGTTGGCGGCGAAGCCCGTCAGGCCCAGTTCCAGCGCCCGGGAGCGGGTCCACCAGCGGAAACCCACGCCCTGGACGTGGCCGTGCACCCAGGCGGTGAGGCGGGCATTCATGGCGCCGCCGGGATCTCCGCGATCTCCAGAGCGACGTCGGCGCCGGCCTTGAGCGTCCGCCCGACGGTGCACACCTGGTCCACGGCGCGGGCGACCACCACCAGCAGCCGTTCCTTCTCCTGCGCAGACAATCCGGACAGGTCGATCTCGAGGGTCTCCTCCAGCCGCGGATAGCGCTCCTGATCGCGGTCAGCCGCCCCGGACACCCGGATGACGGCGGCGTAATCGTCGCCGAGGCGGCGGCGCAGCGGCTGATCGCTGCTCAGCCCGCTGCACCCGGCCAGCGCGATCTTGAGCAACTCGCCCGGGGTGAACACCCGCTCGTCGGTCTCCGACCCGATCGCCACCTCGGCCCCGCGGCTGCTTCGGCCGGTGTAGCGGCGGATGCCGGTGCGCTCCACCCAGAGTTCGGTTGCGGGGCTTTCCCCGCGAGGTTGCGTCATGCGCTTTTTCTACCGCCACGCGGCCGCGGCTGACATACCGGGCAGTAGAACGACGATCGGTTCATGAACTTCTCCCGCCGGATCACCGCGCCACAACGCCGGCAACCGCGGTCCTCGCGGCCGTAGACGTTCAGTGAGCGGTCGAAGTAACCCGACTGGCCGTTGACGTTGACATACAGCGAGTCGAACGAGGTGCCGCCCTCACTCAGCGCTTCGCGCATCACCTGCGCCGCGGCGTCGAGCACCTCGGCGAGCCGGCGGCGGGTCAGCTTGGCTGCGATGCGGGCACCGTTGACACCGGCACGCCACAATGCCTCGTCGGCGTAGATGTTCCCGATCCCCGACACCACCGTCTGATCGAGGAGCTGGCGCTTGATCTCGGAGTTCTTGCGCCGCAATACATTCACCACCGCATCGCGGTCGAAACGGGGATCCAGTGGATCGCGCGCGATGTGGGCCACCGGCTCAGGAAGCCGGCTGCCGTCCACGCTGACCAGTTCGGCAAGCTGCCAGCCGCCGAAGGTCCGTTGATCGACGAAGCTCAGCGCTGTCCCGTCGTCGAGCACCGCGGCGATCCGCAGATGGTCGCTGTTGGCGATCTCGCCGAGCAGCATCTGCCCGCTCATCCCGAGGTGCACCACCAGGGCGGTCTCATCGACCCCAAGCGCTCTTCGCGCAAGCGCCTCATCGGAGAGAGTCAGCCACAGGTATTTGCCCCGCCGGTCGGTCCCGCTGACATGCGCTCCGAGCAGTCGCGCCGTCAGATCGTCGGCTCCGGGGACGTGCCGGCGCACCGCGCGTGGATGGTGCACCTGCACCGCGGTGATGGTCCTGCCGGTGACGTGCGCCGCAAGCCCGCGGCGGACCACCTCGACTTCGGGAAGCTCAGGCATCCGGAGAGGGGAAGGGTTCGGCGTCCAGGGCCGTCCAGGCCTGTGCGGCGGCATCGGTTTCGGCGGACTTCTTCGACCGTCCGTCGCCGCGGCCGTACACCTCGCCGTTGACGTAGACCACCGCGCTGAACCGCCGATCATGGTCGGGCCCTTCGGCACTCACCTCATAGCGCGGGACGCCGAGCCCGCGCGAGGAGGTCAGCTCCTGAAGGCTCGACTTCCATTCCAGCGCCGCGCCCAGTGTCGGAGCGGTGTCGAGCAGTTCGGAGAACAGCCGCAGGACCACCTTGCGCGCCCCGTCCAGACCGTGCTGCAGGTAAATCGCCCCGAGCAGTGACTCAACGGTGTCGGCCAGAATGCTGGACTTGGCATACCCGCCGGTGTTCACCTCCCCGCGGCCCAGCAGCAGGTGCTCGCCGAGGCCACCCTCGGTGAGCCGGCGCGCGACCCCGGCCAGCGCCCGGCTGTTGACGACACTGTTGCGCAACTTGGCCAGATCGCCCTCGGAGCTGTCCGGGTGCCGGCGGAACAGTTCCTCGACGACCACCAGGCCCAGCACCGCGTCCCCGAGCAACTCCAGGCGCTCGTTGGTGGGCAGGCCGCCGTTCTCGTAGGCGTAACTGCGGTGGGTCAAGGCCGTGGTCAGGACGCCGTCGGGCAACTCGACGCCGAGTGCCGAGAGCAACTCGTCGCGCGAGCCGGTCATCTCCCCGGGACTCCGGACTCCGGATCCGGGGACCCGGGATCGGGCACAACGATCTCGGCGAGCTTGGCCCAGCGCGGGTCGATCTTGTCATGATGGTGTCCGGGTTCGGCGGTGGCCATTGCCACGCCGCAGTCCGGGCACAGTCCGGGGCAGTCCGGCGAGCAGGCCGGGGCGAAGGGCAGCATGAGACCGACCGCGTCGATGATCGGCTGTTCGAGGTTGACGCATGAGTCGTCCACCCGGCCCACCTCGTCCTCGTCGGTGGTGGACTCGGTGATGCTGTCGGGGTAGGCGAAAAGCTCGGTCAGTTCGATCTCCACCTCGCCGGTCACCGGGCCGAGGCAGCGGGAACACTGGCCGCGGGTGGGTGCTCGCACGGTGCCGGTCACCAGCACGCCTTCGGACACCGACTCCAGACGCAGATCGAGATCCACATCGGTGCCGGGCTCGATCGCGACGAGGTCCAGCCCGATGCGCGACGGACTGGCGACGGTCGTGTCGACGGTCATCATCTCGCCGGGACGACGGCCCAGCCGGGACACATCGATGACCAACGGCGAGAGGGGCGTCGAACCGGACTTCCGCGCTGATCGTCGGGTCGCCATAGCGCCGATCCTAACGGCGCGGCGGGGTTCCCAGCGCCGCCGCGGGCGCCGGGTGGCTAGTGCTGGACGTAGTCGTGCGTGCCGGCGGCCGTGCGCAACTGGTGGCGTCCGCGGCTCACCGAGCGCAGGGTGCCGTTGAGGTACTCCTCGAACTGGGCCAGTTTGTTGTCGACGTAGATATCGCACTCGCCGCGCAGCCGGTCGGCCTCGGCGTGGGCGGTGTCGATGAGCCGGGTCGCCTCGGCGTGGGCGGCCGACACGATTTCGGTCTGCGACACCAGCCGCTGTTGCTCCTTGATGCCCTCCTGCACGGCGTTCTCGTAGGAGATGTTGCCGTTCTCCCCCAGGCGGTCGGCCTCGGCCTTGGCCCGGCTGGTCGCCGCCTCGTAGTCACGCTTGGCGGTGGTGGCCAGCCGCGAGGCCTCCTCGCGGGCCTCGCCGACCATCTGCTCGCTGTGCGAGCGGGCTTCGGCGACCATCCGGTCGGCCTGCGACTTGGCCTCGGAGACCATCCGGTCCGACTCGGCGCGGGCGTGGCTGAGCAGCGACTCGGCTTCGGTGTTCGCGGTGGCGACGGAGGCGTCGGCGTGCTCCTTGGCCTCCCGCAGCAGCGAGTCTCGGGCGTCCAGGACGTCCTGGGCGTCGTCGAGTTCGCCCGGGATCGCGTCCTTGATGTCATCGACCAGTTCCAGGACGTCACCGCGCGGCACCACGCAGCCGGCCGTCATCGGAACCCCGCGGGCCTCCTCGACGATGGCACCCAGTTCGTCGAGAGCTTCAAAAACTCGGTACACGGCGCCCTCCCAGGCACTAGTTGGTAGTGACCAGTGTGCCTGGTGTTACGCCTGTGACTGTGCTGGCGGTGCGGTGTGTCGGCTATTTCCTCACCGGCCGAGTTTGGCCGCCAGCCGCCGGTTCACCGCGTCCGGCAGCAGGGCCGACACGTCGCCGCCGAGGCCGGCCACCTCTTTGGCCAGCGAGGAGGACACGAACGAGTACCGCGGCGTGGTCGCCACGAAGAAGGTGTCCACCCCGGCGATGTGCTTGTTCATCTGGGCCATCTGCAGCTCGTACTCGAAGTCGGTCCCGGTGCGCAGACCCTTGACGATCGCGGTCAGACCGCGGGCCTTGACGAAGTCGACGACCAGTCCAGAGCCGGATTCCACCGTCAGATTCGGCAGGTGGGTGGTGGACTCCTCGATCA
This sequence comes from Mycobacterium sp., assembly GCA_041303735.1. GTDB lineage: Bacteria > Actinomycetota > Actinomycetes > Mycobacteriales > Mycobacteriaceae > Mycobacterium. The sequence goes on along the minus strand of JBFYOQ010000188.1, from coordinate 2,311 downwards.
TCGCGATCCGTTCGGCGACATCGAACATCCCGGACTTGTTCGGATTGGTCAGCACCACGACGATCAGCTCGTCGAACTGCGCGGCGGCACGCTCGAACACATCGACGTGCCCCAGGGTCACCGGGTCGAACGAACCGGGGCACACCGCGCCGCTCATGCGCTCCTCGCTGGCATCATGCCGCGAAACGCTAGCAGGACGCGGCCTCGATCCGGGTGTCCCCGTAACGGCGCTGAGGCCACGCCTCCCAACCGGCCGGCCAGGACAGCGGCGGCCCCGCCGCAGGACGCTCCACGACGACGACGCTGCCGGCGCTCACCCACCCCGCGGACCCCAGCAGCGCCAGCATCGACTCCACCTCGGCCGCGGTCACCTCGTAGGGCGGATCGGCGAACACCAGATCCGCCGGGGTACCGGTGCCGGCGGCCAGCACCGTGGCGACCGAGCCGCGACGCACCTGGGCCCCGGGCAGTCCCACGGCGGCGATATTGCCGGTGATCACCTCGGCGGCGCGGCGGTCCTGCTCGACGAAGGCCACCGAGGCCGCGCCACGCGACAACGCCTCCAGGCCCAGTGCACCGGACCCCGCGTAGAGGTCCAGGACGGTGATGCCGTCGAAGTCCAGTCGCGCGGCCAGCACGTTGAACACCGACTCACGCACCCGGTCGGTGGTGGGACGGGTGCCCCTGGGCGGTACCGCCAGCCGCCGGCCACCGGCCGCGCCGGCGACGATCCGCGTCACGCTCGCAGTATCGGCGTCACGCTCAGATGAGCGTCGACCAGTAGTCCCAGAACCGGACCAGGATCATCAGCCCCACGGCGGTGAACCACAGCGTGGCCAGCGACCAGCGCCAGTGATAGATCGCCCGGGCCACCGGATTGCCGGCCAACGGTTTCAGCGCGATGGAACTCACCACGACGAACAACGGGACGGTGACCGACCAGACCACCATGCAGTAGGGGCACAGCGCGCCGATCTGGTACAGCGATTCGAAGATCAGCCAGTGCACGAAGACGACGCCGAGTCCGGTGCCGATCATCAGGCCCACCCAGTACCACCGGGGCAGCGACACCCGGGTCACGGCGAGCACACCGGTGACGATCACCAGCGTGAAGGCGATCACCCCGAACAGCGGGTTGGGCGGTCCGAAGACCGCCGCCTGCGGGGTCGTGATCACCGATCCGCATGCCAGTACCGGGTTGATGCTGCAACTCGGGACGTACTCCGGGTTCTTGAGCATCTCGATCTTCTCGACCAGAAGATCCGCCGCCGCCAGCAGTCCGATCACCCCGGCGGTCAGCACCCACCAGGCGCTGGCACGCCGCACCCTCACGCCGGTATCGGCCACCGCGTCGGCCGGGCCGGGATCCACCGGGGCCGAGGTGGCCAGGCTCACGGCGCTACCGCGGCGGGCGCTGCGGGTGGCGGGGTGGGCGCCAGTGCCGGGATCGGTCCGACCACCGCGCGCACCTTGGCGAGCAGCTCATCCGGTGTCGCCGGGCTGATGTCCTCGCCGTTGAGCCGGATGGTCGGGGTGGCGGTGATCTTGGCGTTGGAGGCCAGGGCGGCGACCATGTCCTCGTAATTACCGTTGTTGATGCACTCCGAGACGCCGCCGGTGACGCCGGCCTGCCGCGCGGTCTCGATCAGCGCCGCGTTCTCCGGCCCGCTGCCGGATCCCTCCATCGGCTGCTGGGCGAACAGCGCGGAGTGGAAGCGGATGAAGGCCTCTTTGTTCTCATCGGCCACGCAGTAGGCGGCATTGGCCGCGCGCACCGAGTAGCCCTTGTTGGTCTTGTTGAGGATCCCCACCATGTAGTAATCCACCGCCGCGGCACCGCTGTCGGAGATCTTGTTCAGCGTCGGGCCGAAGGTCTTCGCGAAATCCCGGCAGTGCGGGCACTGGAAGTCCTCGTAGATGGCGAGGACGGCCTTGGGCTCCTCGGTGCCCGGCTTCTTGATCACGGTCTCCGAAGCGATCCGGACGGCCTGGGCCTCGTTGGCGCCCTTCTTGTCGCTGCCCATGACGATGTAGAGCACCAACCCGACGGCGAAGGCGACCACCAGCGCGGTCAGGCCCAGCCGCACGGCAAGGTCACGCTTGCGGTTCTGGGCGTTCAGGTCGTAGCGGGGTGCGCTCTTCTTGTTGGTGGCCACGGCTCGATGCGATCCTCGTGTGTCGGTGACGTGCGGGACTTGACCCCAATAGCGTACCGGCAGGCCTCAGAAGTCCCGGGCGGCTCAGACCGGGCAACTCAGACCCGGGCCAGATGCGCCCGCAATGCCGAGATCATCTCGGCATTGGCCCGGGC
>JBFYOQ010000187.1:0-15520 GCA_041303735.1 Mycobacterium sp. | reverse complement strand
GGGTACTGCTCCACGCCTCGGTACACCTCCGGCATCTCCAGGCCGGTCACGTCCAGGATGGTCGGGACGATATCGGTGGAGTGGTGGTACTGGTGGCGGATCTGGCCCTTGGCCTTGATGCCCTTGGGCCAGTGGATCACCAACGGATCGCAGGTGCCGCCGGAGTACTGGGCGTACCGCTTGAACATCGGGAACGGTGTGGAGAACGCCGCCGCCCATCCGGTCGGGTAGTGGTTATAGGTCTCCGCGCTGCCCAGGGTGTCGAGGTACTGCATGTTCTCGCTCAGCTCGTCGGGATACCCGTTGAAGAACTTGTTCTCATTGACCGAGCCGTTGGGAGAGCCTTCGCCGGAGGCGCCGTTATCGGCGCAGTAGAAGATCAGCGTGTTGTCCAACTGGCCGGTCTGCTCCAGGTAATCGACGATCCGGCCGACCTGGACGTCGGTGTACTCGGAGAATCCGGCGAACACTTCGGCCATCCGGGCGAACAGCCTGCGCTCGTCGGCGTTGAGTTCGGCCCACGGCCGCACGTAGTCGACCTCGTTGGCCACGTCGGTGGGCATCGGGTTCAGCGGGGTGAGTTCGGTGCCGTCGGGCATCACGCCGCGCTCGATCATCCGGGCGAGCACCCACTCCCGGTAGGCCTCGTAGCCGTCGTCGAAGCGGCCCTTGTACTTGGCGATGTACTCCTGCGGCGCGTGGTGCGGCGCATGGTTGGCGCCCGGGCAGAACCACATGTACCAGGGCTTGGACGGGGTAGCCGAGTGCTGGTCGCGCAGCATCCGCAGCGCCTGGTCGGCCAGGTCCTTGGAGAGGTGATACCCCTCATCGGGGCCGTAGGGGGGTTCGATGAAACGGTTGTCCTCGACGAGGTCGGGATACCAGTTGTTGGTCTCGCCGCCGAGGAACCCGTAAAACCGGTCGAAACCCTTCGACAGCGGCCACTCCGAGCGGCTGCCGCCGGCGGAGATGTCCTCCTCGGGGACATTGTGGTTCTTGCCGATCCAGAATGTGCTGTAGCCGTTGTCCTGCAGCACCTGCCCGATGGTGGCGCACTCGGCAGGCAGGCGGCCGGCCGCGCCGGGGAATCCGTTGGATCCTTCGGTGATGGCCGCCGAGCGGTTGACATGGTGATTGCGGCCGGTGAGGAAGGTGGACCGGGTCGGCGAACACAGCGCCGTGGTGTGCCATTGGGTGTAGGCCAGTCCGTTGTCGGCCAGCCGATCCAGGGTGGGCATGTTGATCCGGCCGCCGTAGGGTGACCAGGCAGCCAGTCCGGTGTCGTCGTACAGGACGATCAGGATATTGGGCGCGCCCTCGGGAGCCTTCTTGAGTTCATACGGGCCCCAGTCGGGAGTCGAATCCCGGACGTCGAGTGAGATGACTCCCTTGAACGGCTTGGTCATGGACGATTCCTTTCCGGTGGCTGAGGCCCCCATGATGACACGTCCGGTTGCTCATCAGGGGATGCGGTGCGGTTTTACCACTAATCCATCATCAATGGTGGCGGCCAGAAGTTTGCCGTGCATTCTGCGACATGCCGCGATGTTAAGTTGACACCCGTCAACGAGAGGGGATGGCATGGGCCTGGACCCGCGCACACCGGTGATCGTCGGCGTCGGACAGGTCAATCAGCGCGACGAGTGCCCGGACACCGAGCCCGTCGACCTGATGGCCGCCGCGGCCCGCGAGGCGGCCGATCCCCGAGTCCTGGCCGCCGTCGATTCCGTCCGGGTGGTCAACCTGCTGTCCTGGCGTTACCGCGACCCCGGTCTACTGCTCGGTGGGCTCATCGGCGCTCAAGACGCTGCGACGCAGTACACCGGCGTCGGCGGCAACACCCCGCAGTCACTGGTCAACCAGACCTGCCTGGACATCCAACAGGGACGGGCCGGGGTGGTGCTACTCGCCGGCGGGGAGACCTGGCGCACACGGATGCGCCTGCGTGCCAGAGGGATCCGGCCGAACTGGACTCGCCAGGGCGATTCCGTGGCGGTACCCCCGGGATCGGGAACAGACGTGCCGATGGCCGGTCCCGCCGAGGATCGCATCGGCCTCGACCGTCCATCGTTTGTCTATCCGCTCTTCGAGCAGTCCCTGCGGATCGCCGCGGGGGAGTCGGTTGCGGAGCATCAGCGCCGGATCGGCGAGCTGTGGGCCGGATTCAGTGCGGTCGCCGCGGGCAACCCCCACGCCTGGGTGCGCAAAGCTCTGTCGGCCGAACAGATCGCGACGGCCGGCCCGGACAACCGGATGATCAGCTGGCCCTATCCCAAGCTGATGAACTCCAACAACATGGTGGATCAGGCCGCGGCGTTGATCCTGTGCTCCGCGCAGATGGCGGAGTATCTGCAGATCCCTCGTGACAGTTGGGTTTTCCCGCATGCCGGTACGGACTCACACGACACCTATCTCATCGGTGAACGCGCCGAGTTGCATCGCTCCCCGGCCATCCGGATCGGCGGTCGGCGGGTACTGGAGATGGCCGACCTCGGCGTCGACGACCTCGACCACGTCGACCTCTATTCCTGCTTCCCGTCGGCGGTTCAGGTAGCGGCCGGTGAACTCGGCCTGCCCGCCGGACGGCCGCTCAGCGTCACCGGCGGACTGACCTTCGCCGGCGGCCCGTGGAACAACTACGTCATGCACTCCATCGCCACCATGGCCGAGGTGCTGCGCGCCCAGCCGGGGACGCGGGGCCTGATCACCGCCAACGGCGGGTATCTGACCAAGCACAGTTTCGGCGTCTACAGCACCACACCGCCGGCCACACCCTTCCGCTGGGAGGACGTCCAGGCCGAGGTGGATCGTGAACCCACCCGGACTGCCCACCTGGAGTGGGAGGGAGTCGGATCGGTGGAAGCCTGGACGGTGCCCTTCGATCGGGACGGCAAGCCGGAGAAGGCTTTCGTGGCCGTGCGCACACCCGATGGTGGCCGCGCCCTGGCACTGATCGACGATGCCGACGCGGCGGCAGTGACCGTGGGTGAGGATATCGCCGGAGCGAAGGTGCGGGTGGGCGCCGACGGCCGGGCAGAGGTGGTGTCCGCAGGTTAACCCGCCACCAAGTCGCGCATTCGGGTGCGGCGGCCTGCTCGGAGAAATCGCAGGCGCCCGCCGACCCACCACCTAGGCTCTGCGGGTATGGCCGAATTCATCCGCGACGGCGCGACGATCCACTACACCGATACCGGAATCCCGCATGACCGACCCGGTGCCGCCACCGTCTTCTTCGGTCACGGGCTGCTGTTCGGCGGATGGATGTTCGGACCGCAGATCGCCTCGCTCAAGAACGACTACCGCTGCGTGGCAATCGACTGGCGCGGCCAGGGTGCCAGCTCGGCCCCCGCCGGCGACTACGACATGGATACCCTCGCCGACGATGCGATGACGCTCATCGGCGAACTCGGTGTGGGACCCGTGCACTACGTCGGTCTGTCGATGGGAGGTTTCATCGGCCAGCGGATCGCTGCCCGCCACTCCGAACTGGTGCGCTCACTGACGCTTCTCGACACCAGTGCAGGACCGGAGGATCCCGACAAGGTACGTCGGTACAAACTCATGGGTGCGGCCTACCGGTTCGTGGGCATCGGGCCGCTACGCAAAGCGGTACTGCCGTTGATGTTCGGTCCGGATTTTCTCGCCGACCCGGCCAACGCCCCACTGCTGGAAGACTGGGAGCAGCGGCTGCGCAGTTGCCGACGGGCGGGGATCGCCCGCGCGGTCAAGGGGGTGGCCGACAGGGCATCGGTGGAAACCGAGATCGGGTCCATCACCGTCCCGACACTGGTGATCGTCGGCGCAGATGATGCGGCAACCCCGCCCCCCAAGGCCCGGCGAATCGCCGAACTGGTTCCCGGGGCCCGGCTCGAGCAGGTAAGCCACTGCGGTCACAGCGCCACGGTCGAACAACCCGAGACCGTCACCGGTCTCATCCGCGAGTTCCTCGACTCGACGGCCCGCCGGTGAGCAGATATGACAGCAGGCCTGCCGCCCGAGGGCGACAGGCCTGCTGAAGACGGAATCTCAGGCGCCGGATGGGGTAGCGCCGAGAACCCGTTGCATATCGGGGATCATCGCCTGCAACTGCGAACCCCAGTAACCCCAGCTGTGAGTGCCGTTGGCCGGGAAGTTGAACACACCGTTCTTCCCGCCCGCCGCAAGGTAGTTGTCCATGAAGGTCTTGTTGGTGCGCAAGGTGAAGCCCTCCAGGAACTGCGCGGCCATCAGGTTGCCGCCACCGCCGGAGGTGTCGAGCTCCGAGGGGGTGCCGGTCCCGCAGTAGATCCAGATGCGGGTGTTATTGGCGACCAGTTGGTTGATGTTGATCATCGGGTCGTTGCGCCGCCACGCCGGATCCGAGGACGGACCCCACATGCTCTGGGCGTTGTAGCCGCCGGCGTCGTTCATCGCCAGACCGATCAGCATCGGCCACCAGCCCTCAGACGGGTTGAGGAAGCCGGACAACGATGCGGCGTAGGTGTACTTCTGCGGGTGATAGATCGAGTAGGTCAGCGACGAGCTGCCCGCCATCGAAATGCCGACGACCGCATTGCCGTTCGGGTCGATGCCGTGGTTGGCCTGAAGATAGGCCGGCAGTTCCTGGGTCATGAACGTTTCCCACTTGTAGGTGTAGTTCTGACCGTTGCCTTGTGAGGGCTGGTACCAGTCGGTGTAGAAGCTGGACTGGCCGCCCACCGGCATGACGGCCGACAGACCGGAGTTCAGGAACCACTCGAAGGCCGGCGTGTTGATATCCCAGCCGCTGTAGTCATCCTGGGCGCGAAGGCCGTCCATCAGGAATACGGCGTGCGGGCCGCCGCCCTGGAACTGAATTCGGATGTCGCGGCCCATCGAGGGGGACGGCACATCGAGGTACAGCACCGGCAGGCCGGGCCGCGAGAACGCGGACGCGGTGGCCGAACCACCGACCACTGCGATCATTCCGGGCAGAGCAAGAGCGGCGGCGAACGCTGCTGCCGTGCGGCGCAGCCACGTTCCTCGCAACTTCTCAACGATTTTCATGTGAACTCCCATCACCTTTCGAACACGTTCTTTCAGCGGTCAATTGCTGTGTGGGTAGTCAAACACCGGCCCGTGGCTGCGACAGTCACGCGACACGGTGCGTCAAGTCGCAGTTGGGCAACGATCAGGTCACACGCCGGGGACGCGCCCCTTGCGATCAGACAACCTGGCTGTTCAGGACGCCTCGGGTCTAGTCGCAATCGCTCGCGCGCTGCCATCGGCGGCAGCGTTCCGCGCGCGTTTGCGTCGCTCATCGATCGCGCGGCTGAGGTCCTGGAGCAACTCGGGTTTGCGAAAGACCAAGCGCTCCAGGATATCCCGATCTACCTGCAAGACCGTCACCTCGCCCACCGCGTAGGCGTTGCCGGTGACGGGCTCGCGGGTCAGCGCTGTCTGCCCGATGAAATCGCCGGTGTGCATGGTGGAGATCGGGATGACGGCGCCGTCGTTGCCCATGACGACGAGGCGTACGCGCCCCTTAACGATGAAGGACATCGAAGCGGGCACGTCACCACTCTTCTGCATCACTTCGTCGCTGCCGTAACGGAAGACATTGACGTGAGGCAGCAGGGCCTCCATGTCGGTGGGGCTGACACGCAACACCGGGGCGACGGTCCGCAGTGCCTCGATCCGCCGATTGGTTGAGGAGAAGTCGTCCACGATGCCGTCCAGTGACACTCCGGCTCGCCGCGATGCGTACCAGAGCCAGCGCTGATAGGTCGATCGAGCGGCGACATCGTCGGCGGGGGACCGCACCGGAATGGTGACGGTGTAGTCGGTGCTGGAGATGGCGGTGGCGATGGGCCGACCGTCGGGGTGCAGCTGGGGCAGATCATCGGCGACGTCGACGAGTAGTGCGCAGACCCGGTCGGGGGCATCCGCACCGGCGAACTTGGCGCTCACCGTGATGGTGTGGCCGCCGGGCGGACGGCTCAGGTTCGCGAAGGCCTGACCTGCCAGCACGGAGTTCGGGATGATCTCCAGACCGCTGCCGGTGTTGATGTGGGTGGCGCGCCAATTCACTTCGACCACGCGGCCGCGCGCCGAAGATGTTTCCACCCAGTCGCCGATCTGGAACGGCTGTTCGAACAACAGCAGCAGGCCGGAGATGATCTGGCCGACAGAGTTCTGCAGCGTGAGGCCCAGCACGATCGAGCTGATGCCCAGCGCGGTGAACAAACCGCCGACGTTGGCCCCCCAGACGTAGGCGAGGATCATCGCCAGGCCCACCGCGATGATCGCGAACCGTGCAACGTCGATGAAGATCGTCGGCATGCGCCGGCGCCAGCTGTCCGATGGGGCGGAGGCGAAGACCGTGCCGTTGACGCCGGACAACGCCATCACGAGCACGAAGAAGCCGAGCACCGTCGAGATGATGCGGATCCCCGTCGCATCCACGGAGACGTCGGTGGTGTTGACCAGCAGCACCAGGAACGCGCCCAGCGGAACGATGAATGTACGCAGCAGGCCGACCGTCCTGGCCAGCGCGCTGCCGCGACGGTCCAGAGCATGTTGCAGTTCAGTGAGCAGCAGCACACTCAGTGGCAGTCCGATTGCGACGATCACCGCCCAGTAGAACCACGGCGCGCTGAGGATGCTCATCCGCGGTCCTGGGTGAGCCGCCACGTCGATTCCTCGTGGTCGCCCACGACGACGGTGCCCGCCGGTGCGTAGTTGCGGGTGTCACGGGTTGCCTCGTAGACGTCGTCGGTGACGTAGATCCCCGCTTGCGCCGGGCCGCGCCGCAGGGCCGAGGCCAAGTGCACCGCTCCGCCCCACAGGTCGTACACCAGTCCGGCCCGACCGACCAGGCCGCTGGTCACCGCGCCGGTGTCGATCCCGGCCCGCAGTTTCAGTTCGTGGCCTGTCTCAGTGTTGAGCCGGTCGACGATCTTCTGCAGGTCGATCGCGAAATCGACGGTGCGGTGGATGTTGTCCAGGCGTGGGACGGTGAGTCCGCAGCTGGCCAGATAGCCGTTATGGGTATTGCGCACCCGCTCGACACCGTGGCTCTCGGCGGCCGCGTCGAACTGCCGCGCCAGTTTGTTGATGATCTCCAGGGATTCCTCGGGACCGAGATCACTGGTCAATTCATCGAGGCCGACAAGGTCGGCGAAGATGACGGTGACGTCCTGGTGCTCCTCGGCGATCGTCTCCTCGCCGCCGCGGTAGCGCTGCACCACGGATTCGGGCATCAGCGACAGCAGCAGGCGTTCGTTCTCGTCGCGTTGCTCGGTGAGCAACTGGTCCTTGATGGCGAGGTTTCGGCTCATCTCGTTGAACGCCACGGTGAGATCACCGAATTCATCGCGGGAGTTCACCGGCAGTGAGACGTTGTAATCACCGGTGCTGATCTGCTCGGCGCCCTGCTCGAGTCGTTTGATGGGGCGGACGAAGAAACGGGCCCACAGCATCGCGGCGATGACCGCGATGAAGATGATCATCGCGGTCGACCGGACCAGCCGGTGGGCGAAGTCGCGTTCCGGGGCGAAGGCCTCAACGGAGTCGATCGAGGCGACCATCACCCAATCCAGCCCGTTGAGTTTCAGTGGCCCGTAGGCCTGCAGGGCGCGGTGGCCGAGGTAGTCGGTGGCGATCACGGTTCCCGTCTCGCCGCGTTGCGCGGCCTCGCCGGCCTTGGTACCGACCGGTTGCACGAGCACGGTGGTGCCCTGCTTGATCGCCCGGTCGGCCACCTCGGGCGGGGTGCCGGCGTCGATCACGTCGCGCCGGTAGGCCTCCCGGTCCTCGATGAACAGCCGGGAGTCCGAGCGCATCAGGTCGTCGCTGCCGACCAGGAAGGATTCGCCGGTCCTGCCCATCCCGGCCCGTTCCCACTGCCTTTCGGCGGTCATCAGGTTGTTGATGACCGCCGCCGGATACTCGACGGCCATCACGCCGACGGCACGCCCCGGAGCGCCGACCGGCACCAGCATCCATGCCGTGGGTTGGCCCGAGGGCAAATACTCGGCGAAGTCGGTGATGCCGACATAGTCGATGTCGTTGGACGCCATGGCTTTCCGGAAGGCATCGGGCAGTTTGCCCTCACCGCGATACGGCCCGGTCAGAACGTTGGTGCCCAACTCAACACCCTTGTAGGCGCTGTACACCACGTCGCCGCGGGCATTGATCAGGAAGGCATCCCGAAACCCCATACGGGTGGCGATCTCCCGGAAGTAGCCGTTGTAGCGCGCGTTGGCGGCCGACCACCGGCTGCCGTCCCGGGCGTCGTCGACGCGGACAGCTTTGTCCCGATCGGCGAACGGCACGGTGTAGCGGGACTGCAGGTAACGCGCCGCAATAGAGGAGGGGATCAGGGCACTGACGTCGAGGCGGCCATCGTCGGCACCGGCGAATCGGGCGTTGTAGTAGTCGACGAGAGCCTTGCTCTGGGCTGGGTCGACGGCCTCGGTGCCGAGCTGGTCGAAAGCGCTGCTGAAGGCGTTGAGAGCACCGGACACCGTCTCGCCGCGGGAGAAGATCACCAGCGAACTGCTGAGGTCGGCGATTCCGAGTTCCAGCACGCGGGTCTGCGATTGAAGGATCCCGGTCAGTCGCTCGAACACCGAGGCGCGCAGTGAGGTACGCCCCGATTCGAATCCCACGGCCCCGGCGACCCCGGTGGCCAGCACGCTCATCGTCAGCAGCATGAGCAGCAGTTTCGACTGGATGCTCACCCGATCGAAGATGCCGCGCTTGGCCTTGCGCCGGCGCAGCCGATCGGCCAGGACGGACCGCTGCTCTGGCGCGGTCGCGTCTTCGGCGGTCTCGGGCGGTGCCGACATCGGGTTTACCTTTCGGTTGGTCACCGCGAGGGTAACGCGTCTGCAGGTGGGGGATCCCTTCACTCTGCAGCGCTTCGTCGACGCGCAGGCTCGGGAACGCTCTTATCCCCTCGACAACAGCTCAATCAAGCCCGGAGCACCAGCCAGCCGTGCGGCGCGACGGTCGTGTGGCCGAGGACTTCCTGCGGCGGGGCCGCGGTACCGGCGATCACCTCGGCGACTCGGCCGGTGAGCTCCTCCACCGGCAGCTGCATGGCGGTGTCCTCGATGTTCAGCGCCACCAGCAGCGCGTCGTCACCGCAGCGGCTCTGGTAGACGTACTGCCGGTTCTCCACCTTCACGGCGGTGGTCCTGGCTTCGTGCAACCAGGGGTTGCGGCGGCGCAACCCGATGAGGAACTGGTGCAGGGTGAGGATCTCGCGTGCCGAGGGGTCGAGATCCGCATCGGGGGAGCCGAATTCGGGGCGCACGGCATCGTCGCCGCCGATGCGATCCTCCTTGACGCCCCGATATCCGAACTCGTCGCCGGCATATACCGAGGGAACGCCGCCGGTGGTGAACTGCAGCACCAGGGCATGCGCGAGGTGAGCTGAGTTCTCCAGACGGCTCGCGATGCGGGTCACATCGTGATTGCCGATGAAGGTCAGCGGGGCGAAGGCATCCAGAAACCCGTTGTGGCGCTGCAGAGCCCAATCCAGTTCGTGGAAGTTCCCGTCGTTGAGGCTGCTCCAGATCGCCTTCCACAATTCGTACTGGGTGACGGAGTCGACGCCGGAATCAGCTACGAAAGCCGCGTAATCGCCGTGGATGACCTCGGCGAGGAACCACGCATCGGGGTGGGTGGCCCGCACCCGCGGCAGCACCTGCGCCCAGAACACATCCGGCACCGCGTAGGCGGCGTCAAGGCGCCAGCCGTCGGCACCGCGGTCCAGCCAGTGGTTCATCACTGCGACGGTGTAGTCGGCGACTGCGGGGTTGGCGTGGTTGAGGGCGATGAGCTCGCCGTGACCCTCGAATGTCTGGAATTGGCCGGGCCGGCCGCCGAACCACCCCGCGGCCTCGGCGTCGCCGTCGTCGACGGCCCGGCGGTAGCGGGGAAAGTCGGTGCCCACGTGGTTGAAAACCCCGTCGAGCAGCACCCGCAGACCGCGGTCGCGGGCTTGGGCGATCAGCCGGTCGAAGTCGGCGTCATCACCCAGGCGCGGATCGAGACGATAGTGGTCGGTGGTGTCATAGCCGTGCGTGCGGGAGGCGAACACCGGACCCAGCGCGATCCCGGAGGCACCCAGGGCGACCGCGTGGTCCAGCCACGCGGTGATGCGCCCGAGCCGATGCTCGGCGACGTCAGGGGGAGTCCGCGACGGGAACGCGCCTGCGAAACCCAACGGGTAGACCTGCCACCAGATCGCGTGTCGCACCCAATCCGGGCCACGGTCGGCCATGGCTGCAAACTCTAGACCCACCGTCGCGGCCGGGACGCGGGCGTGTTCTAGTGCACGTGTGCTGGAGTTCACCGTCGAGGACTGGTCGCCCGAGGAACTCGCCAGGTTGCGCGGGATCTACGAGCCGCTGGCGGAGTCGGTGCGGCAGCTGGTCGACGCGACCATCCGCACCGAGGCCGACGCCGACACGGTCGCCGAGGTCACCCGGGACATCACTGCTGCCGTCGCACGCCTGCGCAGCCGCCAGATCAAGGGCGCCTTCGGCGTGCGCCACACCACCTCGGGGGAGAGCGTCGGGTGGGGCAACGCCGTCATCGGCCTCCGCAATGCGCTGGCCCCGCCGGTCGTCACCCACCGCGACGAGACCGGCACCGTGGCGGCTGACTTCCATCTCGGCGCGGCCTACGAGGGACCGCCGGGCCATGTTCACGGCGGGGTGTCGGCGCTGATCCTCGACCACGTACTTGGGGAGGCGGCCAGCCCGGACCGCACGCCGCGTTTCACCGGGACAATCACCGTCCGCTACCTGCGCGCCACCCCGCTGGGCCCGTTACGGGTGGCGGCACGGCGGACCCGGACCGAAGGGGTCAAGACCTTCTGTTCCGGACATATCAGCGACGCCGAGGGCGTCACAGTGGAGGCCGAGGGCGTGTTCATCACCCCGCGCTGGCTGCGGGACTGAGGAGATCGGAATGGAAAAAGTCATTGTCGCCCTTCGGCGTCCGGACGCCGACGACGAGTGGGTGGCGCGGTTGTGCGGTCCGGTGACCGCGGCCCTGCTCGATCTCGATCTGCCCGGAGTGACGCTCAACCTCCGCGACGGCGCCGTCCGGGACTCACTGATGACGCTGACCACACTGGACCCACCGGTGCAGGGCTTCGTCAGCCTGTGGACGCAGCAGTACTACGGCACCGAGATCGATGAAGCGCTGCGTCTGCTGCGGGCCGAAGCCGACGACGTGGCCGCCTACCTGGTGACCGAGTCGGTGCCGATGCCGCCGCCGGAGTCGCCCCCGGGTGAGCGCGCATCGGGTATGGCCAATATGGCGCTGTTGCGAAGGCCCCCTGAGTTGGACGAACCGACCTGGCTGCGGCGCTGGCATCACGACCACACCCCGGTGGCGATCGCCACCCAGTCCACCTTCGGCTACGTGCAGAACTACGTGGTCCGTCCGCTGACAGCGGGGGCGCCACCACTGTCGGCCATCGTCGAGGAGTCGTTCCCGATCGAGGCGGTGAGCAGCCTGCAGGCCTTCTTCGGCGCTTCCGACGACGCGGACCTCGCCGACCGGCTGACGAGGATGGTGGCCAGCACCGCGGCGTTCGGCGCCAACGTCAATGTCGACACCGTGCCCACCGGGCGGTACGTGTTCCGAAACCCGTTCGGCCCCTAAGCTGACGCTGTGACGCTGCTGATCGACGACGCCAACCGGGTGCGGACGCTGACCCTCAACCGCCCCGACGCGCTCAACGCCTTCAACGAAGAGCTCTATGACGCCACCGCCGAGGCGCTGGCCTCCGCAGCCGACGATCCCGACGTGGCGGTGGTGGTCATCACCGGCGCGGGCCGCGCCTTCTGTGCCGGCCAGGACCTCACCGAGATGGCAGCCCGCATCAGCGACCCCGGTTTCACCGGAGGCGCCCACGGCTTTCCGGGCCTCATCGACGCGCTCGGCGCTTTTCCGAAGCCGCTGATCTGCGCGGTCAACGGCGTGGGAGTGGGTCTGGGCACGACGATCCTGGGCTTCGCCGATCTGGCCTTCATGTCCACGACGGCGAAGCTGAAATGTCCGTTCACCAGCCTCGGGGTGGCACCGGAGGCGGCGTCGTCCTACCTGCTGCCTCAACTGGTGGGCAGGCAGAACGCCGCGTGGATGCTGATGTCCAGCGAGTGGGTCGAGGGCCCCGAGGCGCTGCGCATGGGCCTGGTGTGGAAGCTGTGCGAACCCGCTGAACTGCTTGAGGAGACGCGCCGGCACGCCGAAATCCTCGCTTCCCGTCCGATCTCGAGTCTGCTGGCGGTCAAGCGGACGATGACCGAGCCCGCGCGAGCCGAGATCGCCGCCGCGCGGTCGCGCGAGGACGCGTGTTTTGCCGAAATGATGGGTGCGGGGGCCAACGCCGAGGCGCTCGCCGAATTCAATCGTGGCCGGTCTAGCTGATCGCGGACGCCAACCGGGACGATCAGAGCAGCAGCGGAAGCGGGCCCGGCTCTTGGCCGGCGCCCAGCGGGGTGCGGCCGATCTCGGAGAAGTCAGTGAGGCTGTACGCGGTGACGCGGTCGTCGCTGACGGCATACAGCACGTCCCCGATCCGGACCGTCCGCAACACGGCCGAGTCACTGTGGATCACGCCGAGAACGTCCACGCCGTCGTCGCCGACTCGCAACACCTGCAGCGTCTGGTCGTAGATGTACGCCCCGGTGCCGGGGTCGTAGCCGCTGGCGCTCACGGGCACCACCAGTAGGCCGTCCTGCGGTGAATACAGCAGCGCGTGGTGGTCGAACTGCGCCTCCGATGACGACCACTGCGCGGTCTCGGAGAGGAACTGC
This sequence comes from Mycobacterium sp., assembly GCA_041303735.1. GTDB lineage: Bacteria > Actinomycetota > Actinomycetes > Mycobacteriales > Mycobacteriaceae > Mycobacterium. Next base: position 2,717 of record JBFYOQ010000187.1, on the reverse strand, counting down.
CGTTCGATCTGCCTGAGATCTCCGCCGTCGCTCACGTCGAACAGCGAGACGTGCATGCGGGTGTTCCACGTTCCCGGCTCGCGTTCCTGTCCGATGCCGAGCAGCAAGCCCTCGCCAACGGTCTGCAGATAGTTGGAGAAGCCCGGAATCACCAGTTCCCCCTGCACGGTGGGCGAGGCGGGGTCGGAAAGGTCGATGGCGAACAACGGATCAGTCTGCAGGAATGTCACCAGGTATGCGGTGTCGGAGTCGAAGCGGACGGCGTAGAGCTGTTCACCCGGCGCAAGTCCGGTGACGCTGCCCACCGGGTCCAGGGTGTCGCCGGCGGTGTCGAGCACATACACACCGCTGTCGCTGACGGTGGCCCAGGTGCCGCCGGCCCAGTCCGAGCTCCATGTGTGTGTCGCGACCCGCAGATAGCCGTCCTGCTCATCCATCGCGAACTGGTTGATCAGGGTGCCCGGAACGAATCCGCTTGCCTCCCAGACGACGTGGGCGCCGTTGATGGCGAATCGATCAATGCGGGTATCGGTGGACGAGCCGGTGTCGGTGTAGCGATCCTGCGCTGTGGCCAGGTACAGCGCGCTGGGTGTCATGTAGACCGTGGTGCCGCTGGACCCCACCAGGCTGGCCGCGCTGGAGGTGAATCCCGACCCGGCTGAGGCGTTCACCGAGTCGACCGACACCACCGTCACCAGTGACTGCTGATCCAGCGACGGGGGCCGGATGATCTGATCGCCACCGGTGATGACGCCGAGATCGACCAGTGCGCCGTCGGCCCCCACCGCGTAGGCGTGCGGCAGCGACAGCGTGGTGATCTGATCGCCCACCCGGGCGACGTAGGCGTCCCAGGTTTCATAGGTCCGGTAGCCAACCACCGTGGGGCCGGGCCACTGGTCGTCGGCGACGGCGGCCCGCTTGCCGGCGGCCACCTCGGTGTACAGCGGCTGGGGGAGGGTGAGGTTGCGGTCGAGCACCAGGTAGACCATGCCGTCCACCGCGCGCGCATCCCGGTAGGAGCCGTCGAAGGCGGTCTGGCTCGCGACGGTCGGGGCGGTGCGATCAGAGACGTCGAAGACGGTGACGGTGGTCTGCGGATTCCAGTCCCACCACGGGCCGTAGGCCATCCGCACCGTCGGCCCGTACCAGCCACCGCCGGACTGGGTGATCACTGTGAGGCGGTCACCGGAGAGGAACTGCCCGACGACGTAGCCCGACAGCGGCGTCTGCGAACTCAAGGTGGAGTCCGCGCCGAGGATCGTCAGGGCGCCGTTGCGGGAGACGTAGACGAAGGAGCCGTCTGTCTCGACGAAGTCCGCCTCGTCGACGCCGTCGACCTGGTTGTTGGTGTCCGACGTGATCCCATCGCGGCCGCTGGGTGTGGAGGCGGGTACCAGCGCTCCGTCGAGCCACTTGTACCCGTAGTCGTACTGCGGCACGGTCTGGCCGAACAGCGAGCCGTACCGCTGCTGCGCTAGGACCAGCAGGTAGTCGCGGAGCTCGGCCTCGCCGAGATAGGGGGCCGTCGCAGAGGTCTGGCCGCCGGTTGCCGAGGAGCCGACGGCCGCGATGAAGCCGAGCAGGCTGCGGCGTACCAGAAGCAACGCGCCCTGGAGGAATTCGGTGACCGGGTTGCGGGGGAACTGCGACATCCAGGTGGTCGCCGAGTCGAAGAATCGGGTGACCGAAGCGCCCATCATCGCGACCGGGCCTGCGGTTGCGGCGGGCACGGTTGCTACCGGAAACACGGGGAGCGCGGGCGGCAGTCCGGCGCCGGCGGCGGACGCGCCGGCACCGGCCGCCGGTGCGGGAAGATCCGGTACTGGAGCCGTCGTCGCGGGCGTCACGACCGCGGGGACGGTGGCACCGGCGAGCGGACCGGAAGGCTGATCGCCACCCGGCCGGTGCCGCGCCGGGCGGGCTGCCCCGGACAGCGAGGTGGACTGCCGTGGCTCATCAGCGGTGGTCAGCGCGGCGTCATCGGTGTCGGTCGCGGTGTCAGCCGGGCGCGGTCCGCGGGTGCCGAAGCGGCCACCGGCACCGTCGGCGGTCCGGTCGGAATGCGACTTCGCCGGGCCATGGGACGGGGATTCCGAGCCGTCGACTCCATCCGATGTGGCCGCGCCTGCCGATACCGGTCCGGTATCGGAGTCCGGAGCCTCAGCGGCGGCGACACCGGCGGCCTGCGGTGCGGCGAGGGAAAGACCGAGTGCCACGGCCGCAGCTCCGACACGCCTGCGGCGTCTGGCCATCGGGCCCCTCCATTGCTCAGCGGCAGAGTTTACTGGCAAACCTGACAACTGCCGGATCAGAGACGAAGATAGCACTGCATCGACCCTTGTCAAAGGATTAATCTCAGGTTCCTCTTTGGATTCTTAAAGGTGCATGTCAGTGGCATTGGGTTTGCCACACTGACAACGCCGTTCCAGCGGGTTGTCTCCGCCCACCGTCTGCTCGCGCAGCGCGACTGGGACCGTGAGGAGATGTCCTCCGGACGTCCCCAGGAGCACTAGCATCGGCGACCATGAGCCGAATCGGAGAGTTCACCGACGACGACGTCGCGGGATGGATGGCACTGTCGCCGGGCATCGCGCCCGCCCTGGCCGCTTTCTCCCAGGCTGTCTACAACCGCAACCGGTTGCCGATGCGGGTGCGCGAGATCGCCCGTGTCGTCATCGCCGAAGACAACGAGTGCGTCGTATGCCTCAACACCCGCG
>JBFYOQ010000186.1:0-3408 GCA_041303735.1 Mycobacterium sp. | reverse complement strand
CCGTCGGGGCACACCATCGCGTCCGGCTTGGACGTGTTGAAAACCCACCGGCCGCCGGCCAGGGTTGCGACCGCGGTCCAGCCGCGGTTACTGGTGATGTTCGCGGTACATCCCTCGGTGGCGCAGGTCGACTGGACCGTCCAGTAGAACTCGTCGGATCCGCCGTCGATGTCATACACGCCGTTGAACAGTGGCAGCGCCATCGCGGGCCCTGCCGGGCCGATCGCGGTCAGTGCTACCGCCGCACATGCCGTCGCCACTGCCTTGACTGTCAGGTTCATCCCTGGTTCCTCCTCGTGGTGCTGCAGCAAGTTAACAGCCCGGAAAGCCCTGACAGCGGGCCCCGAGCGAGGTGTGGCGAAACCGAGTCCGAGCTGTGACTGGTAATTCGGTTGCCCCATCATGGGAGAATCACCCTCGTGAGCACCAACCAGTTGCCGTGGCATTCCACCAGCGCGCACCGGCGGCCGCGCACGTTCGCGCAGTCGAGCAAACTGCAGGACGTCCTCTACGAGATCCGCGGCCCGGTGCACGACCATGCCGCGCGCCTGGAGGCCGAGGGCCATCGGATTCTGAAGCTCAACATCGGCAACCCGGCGCCGTTCGGCTTCGAGGCGCCGGACGTGATCATGCGCGACATGATCCAGGCGCTGCCCAACGCCCAGGGATACTCCGACTCGAAGGGCATCCTGTCCGCCCGGCGCGCGGTGGTCACCCGCTACGAACTGGTCGAGGGATTCCCGCGCTTCGATGTCGACTCTGTATTCCTGGGCAACGGTGTCTCAGAACTGATCACCATGGCCCTGCAGGCACTGTTGGACAACGGCGACCAGGTTCTGATCCCGGCCCCGGACTATCCGCTGTGGACGGCCTCGACGTCATTGGCCGGCGGCACCCCGGTGCATTATCTGTGCGACGAGACCAACGGCTGGCAGCCCGACATCGCCGACCTGGAGTCCAAGATCACCCCGCGCACCAAGGCGCTGGTGGTGATCAACCCGAACAACCCGACCGGCGCGGTGTACAGCCGGGAAGTGCTGGCGCAGATGGCGGAGTTGGCCCGCAAGCATGAACTGCTGCTGCTCGCCGACGAGATCTACGACAAGATCCTCTATGACGACGCCAAGCACATCAGCCTGGCCACCGTGGCACCCGATGTGTTGTGCCTGACGTTCAACGGATTGTCCAAGGCCTACCGGGTGGCCGGTTACCGTGCCGGCTGGCTGGTGATCACCGGCCCCACCGAACACGCAACGAGCTTCATCGAAGGCATCAGCCTGCTCGCCAACATGCGGCTGTGCCCCAATGTTCCTGCCCAACATGCCATTCAGGTGGCCCTCGGTGGCCACCAGAGCATCGACGATCTGGTGCTGCCCGGTGGCCGGCTGCTGGAACAGCGCGACGTCGCCTGGAACCGGCTCAACGAGATCCCCGGCGTCTCCTGCGTCAAGCCCGAGGGTGCGCTGTACGTCTTCCCGCGACTGGACCCCGAAGTGCACGACATCGTCGACGACGAGAAGTTGGTACTCGATCTGCTGCTGGACGAGAAGATCCTGGTCACCCAGGGCACCGGTTTCAACTGGCCGGCGCCGGATCATCTGCGGATCGTCACCCTGCCGTGGGCCCGAGACCTCGCGAAAGCGATTGAGCGCCTGGGTAACTTCCTGGCCGGCTACCGCCAGTAGACCGCTCGCGTGTCGCATTCGCATTCCCACTCCCCCGGCGGCGGGCCCGCTCCGCTGGGACCGATCGCAGCCCGTGTTGTGTTCGTCGCGCTTGCTGTGATCGGCCTGGCGGCGGTGATCGGCGCGATCCTGCTCTGGCCGTCAGGCACCAAGGCCGAGATTCCGTTGCCGTTCCAGGACGGCGCCGGCGGATCGGTCACCACAGAGCGCGGGCAGGTCCAGTCCTCCTCGCTCGCTGACTGCGGCAGCCCGTCCGCGGGCCGGGTTCTGACCGCCGACCCCGCACCAGGCCTCCCGGGAAGCGGGACCTGTGTGCAGGCTCTGATCGCCATCGAGACCGGACCGAATACCGGCGCCGACACGATGCTCGAGCTCTCACCCGGCCCCGGGCAGCCGGATCTGCAGGCCGGGCAGAGCGTCCGGATCTTCCGCCAGGTCGATCAGCAGGGAGCGACCGGCTACGGGTTCTACGACTACGAGCGGACCTGGCCGCTCACCGCGCTCGCCGCGGCGTTCGCCGTGGTGATCGTCCTGGTCGCGCGCTGGCGCGGGTTCCGTGCGTTGATCGGCATCGTGGTGGCCTTCGTGGTGCTGGTCGGGTTCCTGTTACCCGCCTTGCGCGACGGCGCTCCCGCGCTACCCGTGGCACTGGTGGCCTCCACGGCGATCCTCTTCGCGGTGATCTACCTGGCTCACGGGGTCAGTCTGCGCACGAGCGCTGCCCTGCTCGGCACCCTGACGGCCATGCTTCTGGCCGCCGGGCTGTCCTGGGCGGCAATCGAACTCACCCACCTGACCGGTCTGTCCGATGACCAGAGCAACGAAGTCGTGGCATACATGGGCAATGTGTCGATCAAGGGCCTGCTGCTGGCCGGCTTCATCATCGGCTCCCTCGGTGTGCTCAACGACGTCACGATCACCCAGGCCTCTGCGGTATTCGAACTCGCCCACGTCGGGCACGGCACCAGGCGGGAGATCTTCCTACGCGGAATGCGGGTGGGCAGCGACCACATCGCCAGCACCGTGTACACCCTGGTGTTGGCCTACGCCGGAAGCTCGCTGCCACTGCTGTTGTTGTTCAGCGTCGCCGGGCGTTCGCTGGCCGACGTGCTGACCGGTGAGAGCGTGGCCACCGAGATCGCCCGCTCGGCGGTCGGGGGCATCGCCCTCGCGCTGGCCGTACCGCTGACCACCGCGGTCGCCGCGGTTCTGGCGACCCCTAACCCCGCTCCAGAATCTCCAGCAGATAGCGGCCATACCCGGACTTGAGCAGGGTCTGCGCGCGCGACTCCAACTGGGAGTCGGTGATGAAGCCCTGCCGCCAGGCGATCTCTTCGGGACAGGACACCTTGAGCCCCTGGCGGGCTTCGATGGTGCGCACGAAGTTACCCGCCTCCAGCAGCGACTCACAGGTACCGGTGTCCAGCCACGCAGTTCCGCGGGGCAGCACCTCGACGCTGAGCCGCCCGCTGTTGAGATAGACCTGATTGATATCGGTGATCTCGAGTTCACCGCGCGCCGACGGCCTCAGTTCCCGGGCGATCTCGATGACGTCGTTGTCGTAGAAGTACAGCCCGGGCACCGCATAGTTCGACTTGGGCGTGGCGGGTTTCTCCTCCAGCGCCAAAGCCCTTCCGTCGGAGGCGAATTCGACAACACCGTACGCGGAGGGATCCGCCACCCAGTACGCGAAGATGGCACCTCCGACAACATTCTGGAACCG
>JBFYOQ010000185.1:0-3124 GCA_041303735.1 Mycobacterium sp. | reverse complement strand
CCGTGGTGGTGGTGATCGGCGGTGGGACGATCGTGGTCGACCCGTGGGACGCCGACGCCGCTGCGGTGTTGCTGGCGTGGTACCCGGGCATGGAGGGCGGTCACGCAATCGCCGATGTTCTGCTCGGGGACGCCGAACCCGCCGGCCGGTTACCGGTGGCTATCCCGCACCAGCAGCGCGATCTGCCGCAAGTGGATTGGAACGCCACCACCGTCACCTACGACCGGTGGTGGGGGCAACGCAAGCTCGACCGCGACGGTGTAGCGGCCGCCTATCCACTCGGATTCGGTTTGGGTTATACGACTTTCAGCGTGACGGATCTGAACGTCGGCCGACTCGACGGAGAGAGCTTCAGCGCGTCGGTCACCGTCGCCAATACCGGGGGCCGTCCCGGCCGACACGTCGTCCAGATCTACGCCCTGGTACCGGCCGACACCGGGCGGCCGGTACACCACCTCGTCGGCTTCCGGTCGATGCACCTGGATGCGGGCACCAGCGAACGGGTCGTCGTCGAGTGCTCGATCCGTCCCGTGCAGCGTTGGACCGGTGATGGTTTCGCGCCACCAACCGTTGATGTCACCATCCGGGCCGGCTCGTACGCCGGTGACCCGGCAGCAGTCGACGAGGTACTCACCGTACCGAGTTAACGTGGTGTGGTCGGCCCTGCGGCCTGACTCGGTGCCGGCATCGGGAACGCACTGGGAGATCGGCAGCGCACTGGGCTCCATCAGAAGTTTGCACGGTGTTCAACTGACCGCGCCGATGTGAGCGAACGTGGCCACTACGCTCACGTCACTCACCTCTGGTCAGGAGCCACCGTGCGCAAAGCGTCGAAACCGTTGTATTCGGTACTAGCAATCGCTGGGATCGCCACGCTGTCAGCGATCGCTTGCACTGCGTCCAACAACGCGGCGTCCAGCACCTCCTCGACCGCAGCGGCCACCCCATCGGCGGCGGCCCCGTCCATGACTCCGGCGAAGGTGAACGGTGAGGACGAGGTAGCCGGGTCGATCGATTCGGTTTCGGGCAACAGGGTAGAGGTGAGCGGACCGAATGGTTCGGCGTCGGTGACATTTGCCGAGTCGACGAAGGTCATGGAACTGACGCCCGCCAAGCCGGCGGACATCACCCCTGGCCTGTGCGTCACCATCCGACCGGCAAGCGGGGCGGAGGGCGGCACCGTAATGGCGAATGCGGTCGTAGTGGGCGCCTCCAGTGGCGGCGAGTGCAAGAAGACCGGCGGCAGTGACAACGCCGGGCTTCCGGCCACTCCGTTGGGTGGCTTCCGCGGCAATGTCGATTCCGTCAGTGGGAACACGATCCTCCTGACCACGCTCGGCACAGATGGCAGCTCAACCAAGACCACGGTCGAGTACGACGACACGACCCTGTTCGCCGACCGGCACCGGGTCGAAAGCGATGCCATTGTCGAGGGCAAGTGCATCATCGCCGGCGGGACCAACGACACCGGAGGTGTGTTGCAGGCACTGACCATCAACCTGCCGCTGGTCGTCGATGGCGTGTGCCCGACACCCAAGGGCAGTTGACTGTCCCGATCTTGACCTGCCCGCCAGGCCAAGGCAGCGCGCTCAGTGCACCGAGATGTGCACGTGGTCGTAGTGGGCGGCCACCCGCCACATCGTGTACGAGACGCCAAAGCGAGCTGCTTGGGCTTGAACGTCGGCATTGATGACATCACCGAGGACCATGTTGCCCCCGATCATGATGTCGATGGCGCGCCCACTCGGGTGGTCAGGGAGCGGATCGGCACGCACACCACCGATGGAACTCACTCCCGGGTAGGTCGCCATGATGTAGGCGGCGAGTGCCCTGGCGTTGGGAACCAGGCCGCCCATCCCGACCGTCGGGACGGGCGACGCGAGGCCCAACGCCGCCACGACCTCCGCCGGCACCGCCTGCGCGACCTGCTGGGAGGGCGCCAACGTCGCGTTGCGCACCAGCACCGCGGTGACCTGCGAGCGCAGTTCAGCTTGTTTGGCCTGCAGGTCCGCTCGCACGGCGACTGCCTCGTCCACGGCCACCTTGGCGGCCGCCGCGGATTGTGCCGAGGATGCGGCGAGGGCGTGCGCCTCCTGGTTGACCCGCCGGAAGCTCTTCAACTGCTCGGCCATCTCGGTGCCCACCAGCCGATGGATGGACAGCTTGTCGATGAGGTTGGTCGGCGATGCGGCGGTCATGATCGCGTTGAGGCCATCGGTGCGCCCGCCCGTGTAGGCCGCGGCGGCGACCTTGTCGACGGCGCCTTGGCGGATGGCCAGTTGAGCGCTGGCGGCGTCGAGGGCAGCCAGGTCGTCGGCGTACTTCCTGTCCGCTTCGCTGACCAGTTGCAACTTCCGGTCCAGTTCCTGCTGAGCGGTGCGGATGCTCTCGGTCAGCTGCTCCGTCTGCCGGGACAGGTCGCTGATGTGGGCCGCACTGTCATGGGCGGGTTCGGCGGACGCGACGCCGGACCATGCTGCGCTGAGGACCGCGATCGCGACCGTCGCACTGACTAGCGACTTGGAGTGAAAATTCAAGACTGTGCATCCTTTGACTGCCGTCGGCGTCTTCTTCGCCGAACTGCGATGTCCCTGTGCCACAGGTCTCGGAAAGGTTACGAAACGGCAACGGCTTTGTCCACCCGCCGATCGGGAATGGCCCTGAACTGGACTTTCCTTGGGCGGGGCCGTCAACTGGACGGGCTCCGCGAGCTACTCCGCCACACGTGATGGGTGCGGGACAAGGCTGTGCTCCGATCGTGATCGTGTCGATCAGTGCGGGCTCCGCCGTGAGCGGCCTTCGCATTGTTAGCGTCACGCGATGCAGGATTCATCGGAGATCGCCCGGCTGGGGCGATCGCGTCCGGTTTCCCGGCGTAATGCCCTCCGCTACGCCACCGCTGTGTCGGCGATGGCCGGTCTCGGTGCCGCCTCAGCAAGTACCGGCACGCCTGAGGCGTCGGCCGCCGCGCCCATGCTGATCGACTTCGCCATGCGCCAGATCCCGGCAGCCGATATCCGGGCTGCCGGCTACGCCGGAGTGATCAACTACGTCTCGCTGTCACGTCCCGGTTCCAACTTCGGCGCCAAGCCGATCACCCGGCCCTACGCCGAATCGCTGACCG
>JBFYOQ010000184.1:0-5066 GCA_041303735.1 Mycobacterium sp. | reverse complement strand
GTTCTGTCCGCGGGCGAGGCCTACGGTCGTGCGGGGTTGCTTGCGGGGCAGAATGTCAAACGTGAATTCGTCTCGGCCAATCCGACCGGGCCGATCCACATCGGCGGCACCCGCTGGGCCGCCGTCGGTGACGCCCTGGGCCGGCTGTTGAGCACCCAGGGCGCGGTGGTGGAACGCGAGTACTACTTCAACGACCACGGCGCGCAGATCGACCGGTTCGTCAACTCGCTCATCGCCGCGGCCACGGACAAGCCGGCCCCCGAGGACGGCTACGCCGGCGCCTACATCGCCGATATTGCCGCGCAGGTGCTGGCCAAAGCTCCCGACGCGCTGAGCCTGCCGGAGGATCAACAGCGCGAGACGTTCCGCGCCATCGGAGTGGACCTGATGTTCACCCACATCAAGGCCTCGCTGCACGACTTCGGGACCGACTTCGACGTCTACACCCACGAAGACTCGATGCACACCAGCGGCCGGGTTGATCAGGCCATCGCCAAGCTGCGCACCACCGGCGCCATTTACGAGAAGGATGGCGCAACCTGGTTGCGCACCACAGAATTCGGTGACGACAAGGATCGCGTGGTCATCAAGAGCGACGGCCAGCCGGCCTACATCGCCGGAGACCTCGCCTACTACCTGGACAAGCGGCAGCGCGGATTCGACCTGTGCATCTACATGCTCGGCGCCGACCATCACGGCTACATCGCCCGGCTCAAGGCCGCCGCCGCCGCGCTCGGCGACGACCCCGACACCGTCGAGGTGCTGATCGGGCAGATGGTCAACCTCGTGCGCGACGGGCAGCCGGTGCGGATGAGCAAGCGCGCGGGCACCGTCATCACCCTCGACGACCTCGTCGAGGCGATCGGGACCGACGCCGCGCGCTACGCGCTGATCCGCTCCTCGGTCGACAGCCCTATCGACATCGACCTGGCGCTGTGGTCCTCGGCGTCGGCCGAGAACCCGGTCTACTACGTGCAGTACGCGCACGCCCGGTTGTGCGCGCTGGCACGCAACGCCGCCGATCTGGGTTGCCATGCCGACACCTCCCACCTCGACCTGCTCGATCACGACAAAGAGGGCGCGCTGATCCGCAGCCTCGGCGAGTTCCCCCGGGTGCTGCAGTCGGCGGCCACGCTGCGCGAGCCGCACCGGGTGTCCCGCTACCTCGAGGAATTAGCCGGCGACTACCACCGCTTCTACGACTCCTGTCGGGTGCTGCCCCAGGGCGACGAGACCGCCGATGACACCCACCGCGCACGGTTGGCGCTGTGCGAGGCCACCCGCCAGGTGATCGCCAACGGCCTGGCGATCCTGGGCGTCAGCGCACCGGAGCGGATGTGAACGTCCATCCGGCCGGTCCCCGGCATGCCGAGGAGATCCATCACGGCGGCGTACCGCCGCGCCCGCAGTCCGGTGCCGAGGTGCTCGCGCTGGCGCCGAACGTCTGGCCCCGCAATGCGCGGCGCGGCGATGACGGAGTCGTGCGGATCGCCGGTGTCGCGGTGACCGAACTCGCGGAGCAGTACGGCACCCCGCTGTTCGTCATCGACGAGAACGACTTCCGCGGTCGTTGCCGCGAGATGGCTGAGGCCTTCGGCGGCGGTGCCAACGTGCACTACGCCGCGAAGGCATTCCTATGCGGTGAGATCGCCCGCTGGGTCGCTCAGGAGGGGCTGTCACTCGATGTCGCCAGTGGGGGAGAGCTGGCGGTCGCGCTGCACGCCGGGTTCCCCGCCGAGCGGATCGCGTTGCACGGCAACAATAAATCTGTCGATGAGCTCACCGCCGCGGTCAAGGCGCGGGTAGGGTGCATCGTGGTGGATTCGATCACCGAGATCGGCCGGATCGACGCCGTCGCCGGCGACGCGGGCGTCGTGGTGGACGTCATGGTGCGGGTCACCGTCGGCGTCGAGGCGCACACCCACGAGTACATCGCCACCGCGCACGAGGATCAGAAGTTCGGTCTGTCCCTGGCCGGCGGGGACGCGATGGCCGCGGTACGCCAGATCTTCGCCGCCGAGCACCTCCGGCTGATCGGACTGCACAGCCACATCGGCTCGCAGATCTTCGACGTCGGCGGTTTCGAAGTGGCAGCCAAGCGGGTGATCGGACTGCTGCGCGACATCGTCGCCGAGTTCGGGGTGGACAAGACCAGCCAGATCGCCACCGTGGATCTCGGCGGCGGATTGGGGATCGCCTATCTGCCCCATGATGACCCGCCACCGGTCGCCGATCTGGCTGCCAAGCTCAGCGCCATCGTCGCCGGCGAGTCGGCCGCGGTCGGATTGCCCGCCCCCAAACTGGTGGTCGAACCGGGCCGAGCCATCGCCGGCCCGGGCACCATCACCCTCTACGAGGTCGGCACCGTCAAGGATGTCGCCGTCAGCACCGGCGCGCATCGTCGCTACATCAGCGTCGACGGCGGTATGAGCGACAACATCCGCACCTCCCTCTACGGAGCCGACTACGACGTCCGCCTTGCCTCGCGCGCCGGGGTGGCGTCACCGGCACTTGCCCGCATTGTCGGAAAGCACTGCGAGAGCGGCGATATTGTCGTGCGCGACGCCTGGTTGCCCGATGATGTCTCACCCGGGGACCTGCTTGCGGTCGCAGCCACCGGCGCGTACTGCTACTCGATGTCGAGCCGCTACAACCTGATCGGCCGGCCCCCGGTGATTGCGGTGCGCGACGGCCGATCGCGGCTGATCCTTCGCCGCGAGACCGTCGACGATCTTCTCAGCCTGGAGGTGCGGGAATGACAGTGAATGAGAAGCCCATCGGTGTCGCGGTTCTCGGCTTGGGCAACGTCGGCCGCGAGGTGGTGCGCATCATCGAGGCGAGCGCCCCGGATCTGACTGCGCGCATCGGCGCGCCACTGGCGTTGCGCGGTGTCGCGGTGCGCCGGGTCGCCGCCGATCGGGGTGTGCCTGAGTCGATGCTCACCGACAACGTCGAGGAGTTGGTATCCCGCGACGATGTCGACATCGTCGTGGAGTTGATGGGACCGGTGGAACCCGCGCGCAAGGCCATCCTCACCGCACTGGAACAGGGCAAGTCGGTGGTCACCGCCAACAAGGCACTGCTGGCCCAATCCACCGGCGAACTGGCCGAGGCGGCTGAGCGCGCGCAGGTGGACCTCTACTTCGAGGCTGCGGTGGCCGGCGCCATCCCGGTGATCCGCCCGCTCACCCAGTCCCTGGCCGGTGACACCGTGCTTCGCGTCGCGGGAATCGTCAACGGCACCACCAACTACATCCTCTCCGAGATGGCCTCCACCGGCGCTGACTATGCCTCGGCACTGGCGGACGCGAGCGCACTGGGCTACGCCGAGGCCGACCCCACCGCGGACGTCGAGGGCTACGACGCCGCGGCCAAGGCGGCCATCCTGGCCTCGATCGCCTTCCACACCCGGATCACCGCAGACGATGTCTACCGCGAGGGCATCAGCAAGGTCTCATCCGCCGACTTCGCCGCGGCACGGGCGCTGGACTGCACCATCAAACTGCTCGCCATCTGCGAGCGGATCACCGGACCCGATGGCCAACAACGGGTTTCGGCTCGTGTCTACCCGGCGCTGGTTCCGCTGGAGCATCCGTTGGCCACCGTCAACGGGGCGTTCAACGCCGTGGTGGTGGAAGCAGAGGCAGCCGGCCGCCTGATGTTTTACGGCCAGGGCGCGGGGGGAAATCCGACCGCCTCGGCGGTGATGGGCGATGTGGTGATGGCGGCACGCAACCGCGTGCACGGCGGCCGCGGACCGCGTGAGTCCAAGTACGCACAGCTCCCGATCGCCCCGATCGGCATGATCCCCACTCGCTACTACGTGAGCATGACCGTCAAGGACCGGCCCGGTGTCCTGGCCGCGGTGGCAACGGAATTCGGGAAACGGGAAGTGAGTATCGCCGAGTTGCGCCAGGAGGGTCTGGTCGGCGAGGACGCCCGGATCGTCGTGGTCACCCACCGGGCAACCGATGCCGCGCTGTCGGAGACGGTCGCCGCGCTGGCGCGTCTCGACGTCGTCGAGGAGGTCACCAGCGTGCTGCGAATGGAGGGCACCAGCGAATGAGCGACTGCCGTGGCCGCTCCGGTTGCTCCTGGCCGGGGCTGATCGAGGCCTATCGCGACCGTCTCCCGGTGGCCGCCGGCTGGACGCCGGTGACGCTGCTGGAAGGCGGCACCCCACTGGTAACGGCCCAGCGGCTGTCGGAGAAGACCGGTTGCACGGTGTATCTGAAGGTGGAGGGTCATAACCCCACGGGGTCGTTCAAGGACCGCGGCATGACGATGGCCGTCACCGAAGCGGTGGCGCGCGGACAGAAGGCGGTGCTGTGCGCGTCGACCGGGAACACCTCGGCGTCGGCGGCGGCGTACGCGGCCCGCGCCGGCATCACCTGTGCGGTGCTCATTCCGCAGGGCAAGATCGCGATGGGCAAGCTGGCCCAGGCGGTGATGCACGGGGCCAAAATCATTCAGATCGACGGCAACTTCGACGACTGCCTGGAACTGGCCCGCAAGCTCACCGCGGACTACCCGACCGTCTCGCTGGTGAACAGCGTCAACCCGGTGCGCATCGAGGGCCAGAAGACGGCGGCCTTCGAGGTCGTCGACGCGCTCGGTATCGCGCCGGACGTTCACGCACTGCCGGTGGGCAATGCCGGCAACATCACCGCGTACTGGCGGGGCTACACCGAGTATCACCGCGACGGGCTCACCGAGAAGTTGCCCCGCATGCTCGGCACCCAGGCCGCGGGTGCGGCTCCGCTGGTGCTGGGCCATCCGGTGAGCAAGCCCGAGACGCTGGCCACCGCGATCAGGATCGGATCGCCGGCGTCTTGGGACGGCGCCATGGCGGCGAAGGAGGAGTCCGGCGGGCGGTTTCTGGCCGCCACGGATGAGGAGCTGCTGGCCGCCTACCGCCTGCTTGCGCGCGATGAGGGAGTCTTCGTCGAACCGGCTTCGGCGGCCAGCGTCGCCGGACTGCTCAAAGCCGCCGAGGACGGCTGGGTCGCCCGCGGCTCGACCGTGGTGTGCACCGTCACCGGCCACGGACTCAAGGATCCCGACAC
>JBFYOQ010000183.1:0-3726 GCA_041303735.1 Mycobacterium sp. | reverse complement strand
GGCATGGGCATGACCGAGGAACTTGCCATCGGCCACTACTTCAAGCGGCTCACCGCGCTGCAGTTCGAGTTCGGCTCCACCGACGCCCACCGGGCGCGGTATGCCGAACTGACCCGGCCGGTGTCCTGATCGTCATCACCGCGCGGACAGCGCGAACGGGTAGGCGAGGGCCGCCACGACGGTCAGGGACATCGCCGAGACCCGGGCGGGGGTAGCTTCCAGAGCCGGAACCGGAACCACCGGGGGCAGTGATGCGTTGTCTTCAATGTCACCATCGAGAGGAATTCGTCATGCTGAACAAGATCGTCGGGGCAATCGGCCAGGTCGCCGAGGCCGGCGGGTCCATCGTCGGGATCCGCAGCGGCACCGAGGAGCCGTCGTTCACCGTCGAGCGCCGCATCGGAAACGTCGAGATCCGCCGCTACGGCGCGCGCGTCGCCGCGCAGACCACCATCGACGCCGACGAGGAGAAAGCCCGCAACGAGGGGTTCCGCCGGCTGGCGGGCTACATCTTCGGCGGCAACACCGATAAGACCAAGATCGCGATGACCGCCCCGGTGGCGCAGCAGAAGGGCCGCAAGATCGCGATGACGGCCCCGGTGGCCACCGAGCGCACCACGACCGGCGAATGGATGATCCGGTTCTTCATGCCGTCCGAACATACTTTGGAGTCCCTGCCCACCCCCAATGACGATCGCGTCGAGCTGGTGGAGGTAGCACCGGAAACCGTTGCGGTGCTGACGTTTTCCGGGGTGGCGAGCCTGGATGCCATCGCCGCTCGCACCGACGAATTGCTCACCACCCTCCGCACGGCCGAGGTGACGACGCAGGGTGATCCGGTGACGTGGTTCTACGACCCGCCGTGGACTCTGCCGTTCCGTCGCCGCAACGAGGTCGCGGTCGCCGTCAGCACGTAGCCGGGGCGCTAGGGCGCCAGCGTGAAGGGCAGCGGCGGAGCCGGGTCGGGCAGCGGCGCCTCGGCCGGCGGTGCGGCTTCCGCGGCTCCCGCGGCGCCCGGGACCGGTAGCAGCGCCTCCGCGGCGGGGGCGGGGACCGCACCGGGAATCGTCGTCTGCTGCGGCGTCATGTCCTGCTTCACGTTCTTGCTGTCCATCGGGCGCTGGGCGATCAGCAGCAACGCCTCCCCCGTCGTCACATCCCCGCTGCGCACCGCCTCCCACACGTCTTTGAGGTAGCCGCGGGTACTGGAGTTTCGGGTCTGCTCCTGGGTGGTGCCGGGCGGAAGCGCGTCAGGGGCGGGCAGATGCGGAACACCGTCATCAGGGGTCACCGCAAGCAGCGCGGAATCGGCGGGAACGGGAGTCACCGCGCCGGCGGCGGGCGCCGTCGGCGGCACGGCCTCGGCCGGGGGCACCGCCAGCGAATCGCCGGCAGGCACGGGCTCGACAACGGCCAGCGGCGCGCTCGGATCGACAGGCATCTCCGGCTCTGCCATCGCCGCAGGGGCCCACAGCAGCGCCACAGTGACGCCCAGCGTGCCCACGGCAGCTGCTTTCAGCATTCTCGACCCACCCTCCATCGGCGAACACCCTCTCCCCGACCCATCAGATCATCCCCCGAATACGTTACAGCCGCCACTGCAGCCACAACCGTGCAGTTGAACCAGTCTCGGCGATGGTAGCGGGAAGGTAACCGCAGAACCCCTCAGAGCACGGGGTTTGCGCTGCCTGCGCGGGCTCGCCACTGGCAATCCGTGGTACCGGTACGGGGCCCGGCGCCTCGATCTGGAGAATGTAAGCCCATGAGCATGCGGGTCCTGCCCTGGGCCGCCGCGGTCTGTGTCGGGCTCGCCTGCGCAGCGCCGGCGGGCGCGGCACCCGAGGGCGCAGTGCCGCCGGTGAGCCCGCAGGCCCGCGCCGCCGGCCTGGTGGATGTGCGTTCGGTGGTCCCCGACGCGATCGTCGACCTGCGCTACGCCACCGCGAACAACTTCACCGGGGTCCAGCTCTACCCCGCCGGGGCGCGTGCCCTGGTGCACGAGTCACTGGCGCCGGGTCTGGCGGCGGCGGCCGGGATCTTGCGACAGCGCGATCTCACGCTGGTGTTCTGGGACTGTTACCGCCCGCACGAGGTGCAGGTGCGCATGTTCGAGGCGGTGCCCGATCCGGCGTGGGTGGCCAGGCCGGGTGAGTACGCGCGCAGCCACGAGTCCGGCCGCTCGGTGGATGTCACTCTGGCCTACGGTGGCCGACTGGTGGACATGGGCACCGATTTCGACGACTTCTCCCCCCGCGCCACGGCGTACGCGACCGAGGGGGTCAGCGCAGCGCAACAGGCCAACCGCGCGGTGTTGCGCGACGCGATGGCGGCCGGCGGGCTGGCCGTCTACGCCGGGGAGTGGTGGCATTTCGACGGTCCCGGCGCGGATGTGCCGCGACCCATCCTCGACGTGCCGCTGATGTGAGGACCGCAGGGGGGGCACAACGCGCATACTGACAGGTCACTGGGGTAGTCGATCCGCTGCCCGCAGCGGCGGAAGGAACTCACATGGGCCTTGTCCGTCGCGGGCTCATGGGCGCCGGCGCCGGCGCACTACTGGCCTGGCCCACGACCATCGCCCCGCCCGCCCTGGCCGCATCCGCGCTGTACATGGGCGGCACCTTCAACGAACTGAGCGTGCCGCAGGAATCGCCGGACTTCATCAGCTTCTACATCGGCACCATGGACGCCCTCTACGTCGAGCCGACCGGCCTGTGCAGCGGTGGTGACCCGGCCTGCCTTCCCCGGGGCGTCTACACCCCGGAGCAATTGTTCCCACTCACCGGCTTGCGCGATCTGGACTACGACGGGTCGGTGGCGGCCGGGGCGGCCAACCTGGATGCCTGCCTGCGCGGGCGACCCTGCATCGTCACCGACCCGCCCTACACCGCGACCACGACCCGGGTGCTGACGGACACGTCCTACACCGTGCTCGGGTACTCCCAGAGCGCCACCGTGGCCAGCGACGAGAAGAAAGCTCTCATCACCGCGCCGGTGGACGCAGACGTCAACTTCGTGTTCGTCGCCAATCCCAACCGGCCCAACGGCGGCATACTCGAGCGCTTCGTCGGCGGATACGTTCCCATCCTCGGGGTGTCGTTCAGCGGGGCGACACCCACTGATTCCGATCCGTCGACGCCGCTGACGACGGTCGACATTGCGCGCCAATACGACTTCGTGGCCGACTTCCCCACCAATCCGCTCAATCCGCTCGCCCTGGTTAACTCCATCTTCGGGTACTACCTGATTCACCTGCAGCCCTACGATCTCAAAGAACCGGAACTGCAAGGGCAGTACCAGGATTCGACGTATTACCTCGACCCGACCGAGACCCTGCCCCTGCTCTTGCCGCTGGCGGGTGTTCCGCTCCTGGGACCGCTGCTCGCGGGGGTACTGGATCCGCCCCTGCGGGTGCTCGTCGAAGCCGGGTTTGACCGGACGCTCAATCCGGGCGCGCCGACGCCGGCCACTATCTTCTATTTCCCCAATCCGATCGCCACCGCCGTCAACCTCGTTGTGGCGATCGGTACCGGACTGGACAACGGCGTCGCCTACGTCACAGGCGATCCGGCCAATCGGCCGTTGGGCACCGCGATACCGGGCCCCTACGGTGTCGGCGGGCCCCCGGTGAATGCCGGGGCGATTGATCCATACGGCCCGCCGGTACCGTATGCGGCGCCGCAGCCGACGGCGATGTCAGCCCGCGCGGAGATCGCGGACGTAGGC
>JBFYOQ010000182.1:0-4411 GCA_041303735.1 Mycobacterium sp. | reverse complement strand
ACAGCTCACCAGGCGGCTCGCCCCAGTGCCGCACCATGGCGTCACGAAGTTCGGCCGGCAGGGTTGCGAACCACTCGCGATAGCGGGCCGCCGGAATCCGGATCGCGCGGGAGGCCATCTGTGTGTCGGTGAGCCAGTCCGGGTCCAGTCCCCCGCGTTCGATCAGCGCGTGCATCAGAGCGTCACCGTCGCCGCTGGCCAGGCCAGGCACCTCGCCGATGCGATAGCCGTTGTCCCGCAGAGCATTCAGTAATGCGATCGTGCTCGACGGGGTGTCCAAACCGACGGCGTTGCCGATCCGGGAGTACTTGGTCGGATACGCGGAGAACATCAACGCGACACGCTTATCACCGGCGCTGACGCGGCGCAGGGTGGCGTAGTTGACCGCAAGGCCGGCGACTCGTGCGCACCGTTCCGGATCGGGCACATAGGAGATCAGGCCCTCGGCGTCGATCTCCTTGAACGAGAACGGAACCGTGATGATGCGTCCGTCGAATTCCGGGACGGCGACCTGGGTGGCCACATCGCGGGGACTCATACCGCTGTCGTTTGCCACCCACTGTGCGCGTGAACTTGTCAGGCACAGTCCCTGGAGGATCGGGATATCGAGAGCAGCAAGGTGTTTGACGTTCCAGCTGTCGTCATCTCCCCCGGCGGTCACCGCTGCCGGCACCGCTGCACCCGCGGCGAGCACGGTCACCACCATCGCGTCGACGCCGCCCAACAGCTCCAGCAGTTCGGGCTCGGGAGTCCGCAACGATGTGCAGTAGACGGGCAGCGGCCGTCCGCCCGCCCGTTCGATCGCACAGCACAGCGCCTCGACATAGGCGGTGTTGCCGGCCAACTGCTGGGCGCGGTAGTAGAGGACCGCAATCCTGGGCGCGTCAGCGGTCACGGCGGCGCGTGCCGCGACCATATCCGGGAAACACGCCACCCCACCCGGACACCCGGGGCAACCCGATGCGGTCGAACACACGCGGTCGAGCACGCCCCAGGCCGGTGTTGCCGCCGGCGGGCTGAACCCGTAGCCGGTCATCAGCACGGTGTCGCAGAGGAAATCGTGCAACTGGCCCAGGTTCGCCACCCCGCCCTCGGCCAGATAGATATGTGCCTGCACGGCGATTCCCGCGGGCACGGTGGACCGCTCCATCAGATCGGCGTCAGGCGCCTGTTCACCGCTGACCACCACGGCCGGAATCCCACTGGCGATGACGGTGTCAATGGTGTTCTGCAAGGCCCGGTAGCCACCGAGCACCCGAACCACCACCACGGCGGCGCCCTCGAGCAGCTCGGCGAGCTGGCCGGCAGCCAGTCGGGTCGGGTTGGCCCAGCGGTAGCCCGCGTCGCTGGCGCGCGCGGTGATCAGGTCGGTGTCGGATGTCGACAGCAGCGCGATGGTGGGCCGGGGCACCCCAATACCGTAGCCACGCCGTCGTACCGTGGACCGGTGGCCCGATCGCGTAGGGATGACGCCTGTCCCGGTGCTCTGCACCTGCACCAGGCCGCCGACGGCGCCTTGGCCCGGGTGCGCCTGCCGGGCGGGATGATCACCGCCGGTCAGTTGGAGTCGATTGCCGAGGCTGCCGAGCGATTCGCCGCCGGGATTCTCGAGCTCACCGCCCGGGGCAATCTGCAGGTGCGCGGGATCACCGACACCTCGGCGGTCGCCGATGCGGTGGCCGCGGCCGGGCTGCTGCCATCGCCCACCCACGAGCGGGTGCGCAATATCGTCGCCTCTCCGCTGTCGGGCCGCCTCGGTGGCGTGGTTGATGTGCGGCCGTGGGTGGAAGAACTGGACCACGCGATCCAGGCCGAGCCGGCGTTGGCCGGGCTTCCGGGCAGATTCTGGTTCAGCATCGACGACGGCAGTGCCGACGTATCCGGTCTGGGCGCTGACATCGGCGTCCACGCCCTCGACGCCGACACCGTCGCGCTGCTGCTGGCCGGCCGCGACACCGGTATTCGGGTGGGCCCGGATCGCGTAGTCGATACCATGGCGACAATCGCAACCCGATTCGCCGAGATGCGCGGGAATGCCTGGCGAATAGGCGAATTGGACGATGATTGCGAACTGCTGACCGGACTGACTCCATCGGCAACGGCAGGTGCCGGTTTTGCGCCGGTGACCCGCCCGCCGGTGGGTTGGATCACCCAGGACGACGGAAAGATCACTATCGGCGCAGCCGTCCCGCTGGGTGTGCTGTCGGTCCGGCAGGCACGGTTCGTGGCCGCCATAGATGCACCGGTGGTGGTCACGCCATGGCGCTCGCTGCTGGTGTCCGATCTTGCCGAGGGCGTGGCCGACACGTCGTTGCGGGTGCTACCGCCATTGGGCCTGGTATTCGACGAGACCTCACGCTGGCTCGAGGTGAGCGCCTGCGTGGGCAGTCCGGGATGTGAGCGCTCCCGCGCCGATGTGCGAGCCGAGGCCGCCCGGGTGGCCGAATCAGGCAGCACTGCGGGGAACAGGGTTCATTTCGTGGGTTGCGAACGCGCCTGCGGCAGCCCGCCGGCCGGTGAGGTACTGGTGGCCACAGCAGACGGTTACCGGGCGATTTCGCGTCGCGAGGGCCCGCCGTAGGGTGAGGATCGTGCTCGACTACACCCGCGACGCCGCCGAAATCTATCGGCAGTCGTTCGCGACCATCCGGGCCGAGGCCGACCTGGACCGGTTCCCTGACGACGTCGCGCGGGTGGTGGTGCGGATGATCCACACCTGCGGGCAGGTGGACCTGCCCGAGCACATCGCCTTCACCCCGGGCGTCGTCACCAAGACCCACGCCGCACTGGCCGCCGGGGCGCCGATTCTCTGCGACGCCTCGATGGTGGCCGCCGGGATCACCGCGGCGCGGCTGCCGGCCGGCAACGAGGTGGTGTCGCTGGTCACCGATCCCCGGGCGGCGGAGATGGCGGCGCGGCGCGATAACACCCGATCGGCGGCCGGCATCGAGCTGTGGGCCGACCGGCTCGGCGGCGCGGTGCTCGCCATCGGCAATGCGCCGACCGCGCTGTTCCGGTTGCTCGAATTGATCGACGACGGCGTGCCCGCCCCCGTTGCGGTGCTCGGCGGTCCGGTCGGGTTCGTCGGTTCGGATCAGTCCAAGCAGGAGCTGATCGCCGACCCCCGCGGGATGGAATACCTTGTGGTGCAGGGGCGTCGGGGGGGCAGCGCGATGGCTGCGGCAGCGGTCAACGCGATTGCGAGTGCGCGCGAATGAACGGAACTCCCCCGGGAAGCGGCACGCTGTACGGGGTCGGGCTGGGCCCCGGCGATCCCGAACTGGTGACCGTCAAGGCCGCGCGGGTGATCGCGCAAGCCGACGTGGTGGCCTTTCACAGCGCCCGGCACGGCCGCAGTATCGCCCGCGGGATCGCCGAGCGGTATCTGCGCCCCGGGCAGATCGAGGAACACCTCGTCTATCCGGTGACCACCGAGACCTCCGACCACCCCGGCGGCTACGACGGAGCGATGGCGGACTTCTACGCCGAGGCCGCCGACCGGATCGCCGCCCACCTGACGGCCGGACGCGACGTCGCCTTGCTCGCCGAGGGCGACCCGCTGTTCTACAGCTCCTACATGCACATGCACACCCGCCTGGCCGAGAGGTTCAACGCGGTCATCGTGCCCGGCGTGACCTCGGTCAGCGCCGCCTCGGCTGCCACCGGGATTCCGCTGGTGACCGGCGATCAGGTGCTCTCGATTCTGCCCGGCACTCTGCCGACCGCCGAACTGGCCCGCCGGCTGGCGGACACCGATGCGGCGGTGATCATGAAGCTCGGCCGCACCTACGCCGCGGTACGCGAGGCGCTCTCTCTTACCGGCCGACTCGGTGACGCCGTCTATGTGGAGCGGGCCAGCAGCGATGGCCAGCGTGTGTTACCCGCCGCCGATGTCGACGCCTCGACCGTGCCGTACTTCTCGATGGCGATTCTGCCGGGCGCGGACCATCGTGACTCGCGGCCGGGCACAGTCGCCGTGGTGGGCCTGGGGCCCGGCGCGCTGGACTGGATGACGCCGCAGAGCCGCCGCGAACTGTCCGCCGCCACCGACCTGATCGGTTACGGCCCGTATCTGGACCGGGTGCCTGCGCAGCCCGGGCAGCGCAGGCATGCCAGCGACAACACCGACGAACCGCAGCGCGCCCGGCTGGCCTGCGAGCTGGCCGAGCAGGGCCGGGCGGTTGCGGTGGTGTCCTCCGGCGACCCGGGTGTGTTCGCGATGGCAACCGCCGTGCTGGAGGAGGCCAAGCAGTGGCCCGGTATCCACGTGCGGGTGATCCCGGCGATGACCGCCGCCCAGGCGGTGGCCAGCCGGGTGGGCGCACCGCTGGGACACGACTACGCGGTGCTGTCGCTGTCCGACCGGCTCAAGCCGTGGGAGGTGATCACCGCCCGGATCTCCGCGGCCGCG
>JBFYOQ010000181.1:0-8629 GCA_041303735.1 Mycobacterium sp. | reverse complement strand
TCCTCGGCGGTGAATCGCCGCCCCAGGGTGGCGTGACTGGGCAGACCGGCCAGTGCCAGCGCGCTCCAGATCGACCGGATGTGCGCGTCGCCGTCGGGGTCGAGCAGCAGTTCGATGGAGTGCGCCACCTCACACCAGCCCGGTCACCCAGTCCGCATCGAAAACCCGCCTGCTCATCGCCGCGAAGTCACCCGCCGGCATCGCCGCGGCCCCGGCGGGCAGCACAGCCCGCAGCGGCGCCATGCATGCCAATGCCTCGCGATTGGAAAGCTCCGCGGCGCCAGGTTTCGCCGGCCATGAGCCGATCACCAGACCGGCGCACGAAACACCCTTGTTCTCAAGGGCTTCCAGTGTCAGCGCGGTGTGGTTGAGCGTGCCCAGACCTGCTTGGCATACCACCAGGACCGGTGCATCGAGATCTGCGGCGAGATCGCGCAGCGTCATCCCGCCCGCGGCGATCTCCACCAGGATTCCGCCCGCCCCTTCCACCAGGGTGAGTCGCCCGGGCCGGTCGGTCTGGCGGATCGACGCCAGAATCTCCTGCGGCGCAGGCAGTGCCGTCCCGGCCAGGGCCGCCGCTGCCACCGGCGCCAAGGGATCGGGATAGCGGGCCACCGAGATCAGTTCGGTGACCCCGGCCAGTCTCGCCACCTCGGCGAGGTCGTCGTCGTCGCGGCACCCGGTCTGAACCGGCTTGCACACCGCTACATCACCGGAATCACCGGACACCATCCGCGCGGCGGCCAGTGCCGCGGTCGCGATGGTCTTTCCGACGCCGGTATCCGTCCCGGTCACCACAACGATGCTCATTGGGCGTTCACCGGCCGCGGGCCGGCAGCGAGCCGAGTACCCGGCGGGCGACGTCGAGATCGGCTTCGGTGAGCGAGGCCCGCGCGGTCAGCCGCAACCGCGAGGTGCCGACGGGAACCGAGGGTGGCCGGAAGCAGCCGACCAGGAGTCCGGCCTCCAGGCATGCTGCGGCCGCCGCCACGGTGGCATCGGGATCCCCGAGGATCACCGACACCACGGCCGACTGCGGGATCTTTGCGACCTCACAGGCATCGGCGAGCACGCGGGCATGGTCCAGCACGGCCTGTGGCCGCCACGGCTCGTCGGACAGCACGCGCAACGCCGCCATCGCCGCCCCCACCGCCGCCGGTGTCAGCCCGGTGTCGAAGATGAACGGGCGGGCGGTGTCGACCAGGTGGTCCCGGACAGCCGCCGGACCGAGCACCGCTCCGCCTTGACTGCCGAGGGACTTCGACAGCGTCGTCGTCATCACCACGTCGGTGGCGCCGGACAGCCCAGCCTCGTGCAGCAGCCCCCGCCCGCCGGTGCCGCGCACTCCGATGCCGTGCGCTTCGTCCACCAGCAGGACGGCGCGATGCCGGCGGCACACGTCGTGCAGTCGCCGCAGCGGGGCCAGCGCCCCATCGGTGCTGAATACCGAGTCGGTGACGACCAGTGCCCGCTCCTCGGGACGCGCGGTCAGTGCCGCCTCCACGGCATCGACATCCCGGTGCGGGGTCACCACCACCCTGGCCCTGGACAACCGGCAGGCATCGACGAGGGACGCGTGAGCCGCGGCGTCGGACACCACCACCGACCCCGGTCCGGACAACGCAGTGACCGCGCCGAGGTTGGCGGTGTAGCCGGAGGAGAACAGCAGCGCACTGTCCGCCCCGACGAAAGCCGCCAGCGCCGACTCGAACTCCTCGTGCAGTTCGGTGTTGCCGGTGACCAGTCGCGAACCGGTGGAGCCCGCACCCCAGGTGCGAAGTGCGCGGACCGCGCCGTCGATCACCTCGGGATGGCGCGCCAACCCGAGGTAGTCGTTGGACGCCAAATCCACCACGGCACAGTCCGCCGGGCGGCTGCGCAGGGTCCGCGCCAGCCCGGACTGCCGGCGCTGCGCGGCGAGAGTCTCCAGCCAGGCCAACGGCGAGGCCTCGGTGGCGTGGGAACGGCCGGCGGAGCTCATCGGCACCTACCCTACGGCCCGCGCCACCGCCACCATCCCCGCGCAGATCTGCCCGATCTCGGCCGGCGTACAGACCAGCGGCGGCATCGCGTAGATCAGATTGCGGAACGGTCGAAGCCAGACCCGATGATCGAGTGCCACCGGCGTGGCGGCACGCAGATCGACCGCATCGCGCATCTCGATCACCCCGATCGCGCCGCACACCCGCACGTCGGCGACGCCGGGCAGTTCGCGGGCCGGCGCCAGTCCGGCGGACAGACCCTCGCTGATCTCGGTGACCCGTCCCCGCCAGTCATCGCGCAGCAGCAACTCCACCGAGGCCACCGCCACGGCGCACGCCAGGGCGTTGGCCATAAAAGTCGGCCCGTGCATCAGCGCACCGGCGGACCCGGCGCTGATCGTCTCGGCGATCGCCCGGGTGCACAGGGTCGCGGCCAGGGTGAGGTAGCCACCGGTGAGTGCCTTGCCGACGCACATGATGTCCGGGCTCACACCGGCGTGGTCGGCGGCGAACAGCTCACCGGTGCGGCCGAAACCGGTGGCGATCTCGTCGAACACCAGCAGCACATCGTTGCGGTCGCAGATGGCCCGCAGGTCCGAAAGGTAGCGCGGATCGTGAAAACGCATGCCCCCCGCACCCTGCACCACCGGCTCGACGATCACGGCCGCGATTTCATCGGCGCAGGCACGCAGCTGCGCCTCGAAGTCGGCGACATAGCGGGGGTCGTAGTGGCCCGGCGGCGGCGGAGCGAACACCTGCTCGGCCACTACGTCACGCCAGAGCGAGTGCATGCCGCCGTCGGGATCGCAGACGCTCATCGGGGTGAAGGTGTCACCGTGATAGCCGCCACGCCACGTCATCAGCCGCCGCTTACCGAATCGGCCCAGGCTGCGCCAGTACTGCAGCGCCATCTTCGCGGCCACCTCGACACTCACCGATCCGGAGTCGCTGAAGAACACCGTCTCCAGGCCGCCCGGCGTGATGTCGACGAGCAGCTGGGCCAGACGCGCGGCCGGTTCATGGGTGAGGCCGCCGAACATCACATGGTTCATCACACCCAGTTGCCGGTTCAACGCCGCATCGAGCACCGGATGGCCGTGGCCGTGGATGGCCGTCCACCATGATGCCATCGCGTCGAGGACCGCGACCTCGTTGCCGTCGCGGATCACCGTCAGCCAGGCGCCGTGCGCGGCGACGGCGACGACGGGAGCCAGCGCCTCGGATCCGATGGAACTGTAGGGGTGCCAGATGTGCGCGGCGTCGATGACGCTGATCTGCTCCGGGGTCAACGCCGACACGCTGGGAGCCTAATCGACCACCGGGCCTGCCCAGCCCGGGGCCGAGCGGCCTGTGCCGTTCGCCGCCGGGGGTGATCCGCCGATGCATCGTCGCGGACAACGGTGCATGCCCGATTGGTAGATTGGCCCCGAGACCATGGCCGCACCAACACTGGCCCCGCCGACGGCAACGACCGCTGCGGGCTCTTACGAACCCGCCGCGAACGACCCGCGGCGCGTCGGCGCTTACCGCCACGACCTCGATGGATTGCGCGGTGTCGCGATCGCCCTCGTGGCGATCTTCCACGTCTGGTTCGGCCGGGTGTCCGGCGGCGTCGACGTGTTCCTGACGCTGTCGGGCTTCTTCTTCGGCAGTTCGCTTCTGCGCGGCGCGCTGACACCCGGGTCTTCGCTGGCGCCGCTACCCCGCGTCGCCCGGCTCGCGCGCCGGCTGCTGCCCGCGCTGATCGTGGTGCTGGCTGCTTCGGCGGTACTGACGATCCTGGTGCAGCCCGAAACCCGCTGGGAGACTTTTGCCGACCAGAGCCTGGCCAGTTTGGGCTACTACCAGAACTGGGAGCTGGCATCGACGGCGTCGGACTACCTGCGGGCCGG
This sequence comes from Mycobacterium sp., assembly GCA_041303735.1. Classification (GTDB taxonomy): domain Bacteria; phylum Actinomycetota; class Actinomycetes; order Mycobacteriales; family Mycobacteriaceae; genus Mycobacterium. The sequence goes on along the minus strand of JBFYOQ010000181.1, from coordinate 4,755 downwards.
TGAGTCGGTCTCGCCGCTGCAGCACATCTGGTCGATGTCGGTGCAGGGACAGTTCTACATCGCTCTGCTGATCGTGATACTCGGCCTGACCGCCCTGCTACGCAACCGCCTCGGCCACCGGTTGCGGCCGGTGTTCGTCGTGGTGCTGACCATCCTCACGTCCGCCTCGTTCGTCTACGCGGTCATCGCCCACCAGGCCAATCAGACCCTCGCCTACTACAACAGTTTCGCAAGGGCCTGGGAGTTGCTGCTCGGCGTTCTGATCGGGGCGCTGGTGTCATACGTCAACTGGCCGATGTGGCTGCGCACCGTTCTCGCAATCGTGGGTCTGGCGGCGATCCTGAGTTGCGGCGCCCTGATCGACGGCGTCGAACAGTTCCCCGGACCGTGGGCTCTGGTGCCGGTCGGCGGTGCCGTGCTGGTCATCCTGGCGGGGGCGAATCTAGCGGGCGCGGTGGCGGCCGGCGGCCGGCCTCCGCTGCCCAACCGAATACTCGCCTCCAGGGGTCTGCGCACCCTCGGCGATATGGCCTATTCGCTGTACCTGTGGCACTGGCCGCTGCTGATCTTCTGGCTGGTCTACTCCGGGGAGTCACACGCCGGTTTCGCCGACGGACTCGCCATCCTGGCGATCTCCCTGGCGCTGGCCTACCTGACAATGCGGTTCGTTGAAAGGCCGCTGCGTCAGCGTTCAATGCCGGCGGCGACGCGGGCCGGCGGTGCGGGCTGGCGCAGCCGGCTGCGCCGGGGAACCATCGTGGGCGGCACCGCGGTGGCGCTGCTGGGCGTGGCCCTGACGGCGACGTCCTTCACCTGGCGCGAGCACGTGGCCGAGCAGCGGGCCAGCGGAACCGAACTCTCAGCACTGGCGCCGGCGGACTATCCCGGCGCCCGCGCTCTGGTCAATCAGGCCAGGGTGCCGCAACTGCCGTTCCGCCCGACAGTCCTCGAGGCGGAGGATGACCTGCCGGAGTCGACCAGTGACGGCTGCATCAGCAACTTCGACAACGCCGGGGTCATCAACTGCAGCTACGGCGATCTGTCAGCTACCCGGACCGTGGCACTGGCCGGCGGCTCGCACGCCGAGCACTGGATCACCGCTCTGGACATCCTGGGCAAGGCGCACAACTTCAAAGTCGTGACCTACCTGAAAATGGGCTGTCCGCTGACCACCGAACAGAAGCCACTGGTGATGGGCGACAATCGGCCTTATCCGAAATGCCGCCAGTGGAACGAACGGGTGATGACCAAGCTGATCGCGGACAAACCGGACTTCGTCTTCACCACCTCCACCCGGCCGTGGAACATCAAGCCCGGCGACACCATGCCGGGCACCTACATCGGAATCTGGAAGAAACTCAACGACAACAACATCCCGGTGCTGGCGATGCGTGACACCCCCTGGCTGGTGCGCAACGGCAAGCCCTTCCGGCCTGCCGACTGTCTGGCCAAGGGCGGCGACGCCGTCTCCTGTGGAATCAAACGCTCGCAGGTCCTCTCGGAGAGAAATCAGACCCTGGACTTCACCACACGGTTCCCGTCGCTGAAGGTGCTCGACATGAGCGATGCGGTATGTCGGGCCGACACCTGCCGCGCTATCGAGGGCAATGTGCTGGTGTATCACGATGCGCATCACCTCTCCGCCACCTACATGCGGACCATGACGCCCGAACTGGGCCGGCAGATGGGTGTCGCCACCGGTTGGTGGTGACACCCACGGACTGACGCGTTTCGAAGGCCTGCCCGCCACGTCCCGTGCGGGTCTGGGCCGTTTTTGTTCCGTGCTACGTTTCGCCTGATTTTCACAACATCAGGTGGGAGATCTTCCGTGTCGACACCCGATTTAACTCCATGACGTTTCTACTTGCCGATGAGGCCGAACCGATGGTCGCCGGGCTTCTCGGCGGGATCTCGACGAGCGGTGGCCCGACCGCCGAGCAGATGATCGTTTTGGAGTCCATCGCACGACATCTCCTGGGTCGCCCGGATATCGACCTGCAGAATGTGACTCCGCTGTCGGCTGATGAATTGGCGAAGCGACTCAAGCGCCATGAGGCGCGCCTGCGGTTCGCCGAGATCATGATGACACTCGAACTCTGTCGTCATCCGATGTCCATTGAGCAGGTTGACCTCGCCGAGAAATACGTCGCTGCGCTGCGGATCAACGGTACCGAGATCGAGACGACCCGAATCGCCATCGTGAAGGGCGCAGAGGCGGCGGCAACGGACTTGGAGCGGTGCTACAAGAAGATCCTGCCGGAAATTTCGGAATTGTCCCTGCGGGACCGCTACCTGCGACTTGACGAACCCGACCCCGCGCTCGCCGAGCGCCTGAAGAGGTTGCGGGACCTACCCGAAGACACGTTGGGCTATCAGTACCTGGAGTTTTACCGCCGTAACAACATTGAGCTTCCCGGCGACGACACGCACCTACCGGCCCACTACGTCAACCACGATATGAACCATGTCATCACCGGATACGAGCCGACGGCACCCGGTGAGATCGCACGATCGGGGTTTCTTCTGGCGGCCAATGACTCCCACCACAACTGGCTCGAGTTCCTATTGACGATGTCGATTCACGAGTCCGGCGTGCTGAACCACGGCAACATCCGCGCGAAGATCGCCACCCTCGATCGCGACGGCGTTCCCGACTTTTTGGGCGAGGGACTGCAGCGGGGCGCGCAATGCGCGGTGGACCTCAGCCAGGTGGACCACCTCTCGATCGCGCATCTGCCGCTTGCGCAAGTGCGGGAGAACTTCTCAGTCGCGCCAATCGGACCCGCGCCTGCGTGACGAACATCCCCAAGTCCGTCGAAACGGCTGCCGGCCGTCGATAAGGTTCCCCCATGCCGTCGAGAGCGCGCGCCACACCCACCGTATGGCCGGGTACCCCCTATCCGCTGGGGGCGACCTACGACGGAGCCGGCACCAACTTCTCGGTGTTCTCCGAGGTGGCAGAGCGGGTGGAGCTGTGTCTGATCGACGATGCCGGCATCGAGACCCGAATCAATCTCGATGAAGTCGACGGCTTCGTCTGGCATGCCTATCTGCCCACTGTCGCCCCCGGACAGCGCTACGGCTTCCGGGTGCATGGTCCCTGGCACCCTGCGGCCGGACACCGCTGTGATGCGAGCAAGTTGCTGCTCGACCCTTACGGCAAGTCCTTCGACGGCGACTTCGACTTCAGCCAGGCGCTGTACTCCTACGACCTGAGCGCCGGGGACCCGGCCGACGGCGGGACACCGCCGAGGATCGATTCGCTTGGGCACACGATGACCAGCGTGGTGATCAACCCGTTCTTCCACTGGGGCTCCGACCATCCGCCGCGCACCCCGTACCACGAGACGATCATCTACGAGGCCCACGTCAAGGGTATGACGCAAACCCATCCCGGCGTGCCCGCGGAGCTGCGGGGCACCTATGCGGGCCTGGCCCACCCGGCGGTGATCGACCACCTACTGTCCCTGCGAGTCACCGCGATCGAGCTGATGCCGGTGCATCAGTTCATGCACGACAAGCGGCTACTGGGCCTCGGTCTGCGGAACTACTGGGGCTACAACACCTTCGGCTTCTTCGCGCCGCAGTACCAGTACGCGTCCAACCATCAAGCCGGCGGCGCTGTCGGAGAGTTCAAAACCATGGTGCGGGCCTTCCACGACGCGGGTATCGAGGTCATCCTCGACGTCGTCTACAACCACACAGCCGAGAGCGACCATCTGGGTCCGACCATCAACTTCCGCGGCATCGACAACGCCGCCTACTACCGACTGCTCGACTCCGATCCGCGCCTCTACAAGGACTTCACCGGAACGGGCAACAGCCTCAACGTCCGCCACCCACACACCCTGCAACTCATCATGGATTCGCTGCGCTACTGGGTGCTGGACATGCACGTCGACGGCTTCCGCTTCGACCTGGCATCAACCCTGGCGCGAGAGTTCTACGACGTGGACCGGCTGTCGGCCTTCTTCGACATCATCCAGCAGGATCCGGTGATCAGCCAGGTCAAGCTGATCGCCGAACCGTGGGATATCGGCGAGGGCGGCTACCAGGTGGGTAACTTCCCCGGCCTGTGGACGGAATGGAACGGCAAGTACCGCGACACAGTCCGCGACTACTGGCGCGGAGAGCCCGCCAGCCTGGGTGAATTCGCCTCCCGCCTGACCGGATCCTCCGACCTCTACGAGGCCACCGGCCGCCGGCCCAGCGCCAGCATCAACTTCGTCACCTGCCACGACGGCTTCACCCTGGCCGATCTGGTGTCCTACAACGACAAGCACAACGAGGCCAACTGCGAGGACAACCGGGACGGGGAGAACCACAACCGGTCCTGGAACTGCGGGGTGGAGGGCGCATGCGAGGACCCGGAGATCATCGAGTTGCGACACCGGCAGATGCGCAACATCATCGCCACCCTGATGGTCTCCCAGGGAACCCCGATGATCAGCCACGGCGACGAGGTGGGACGCACCCAGCGCGGCAACAACAACGGCTACTGCCAGGACAACGAGATCACCTGGATCGACTGGGACGGGGCCGACCAGTACGCCGACATACTGGAGTTCACCCGCAAGATGACCGCACTGCGCGTCGATCACCCGGTGTTCCGGCGGCGGCGCTTCTTCGACGGTAGACCGTCCCAGAGCCCCCATCAGATGCGCGACATCTACTGGCTCACCCGCGACGGTGTCGAGATGACGTCCGACGACTGGCAATCGGGTATCAAATCCGTGGCCGTGGGCCTCAACGGCG
>JBFYOQ010000180.1:0-10007 GCA_041303735.1 Mycobacterium sp. | reverse complement strand
GGGCCAGCGCGACGGTGACGACGAGCATCACGGCCTCGCCTGGCGGTTGGGGTTGGCGTCGACGAGTTGAGCGACGATGCTCTGCGCATCGCAGGTGGCGCTCCGGTTGTAGGGCAGCTTGGCCAGCATCATGCCCATCAGGCAGGTGTTGGTGATCGCCGTCACCGTCAGGCCGGCACCGATCGCGAACGCCACCCACTTCAGACCGGGGACCAGGATGCTCGCCAGGATGCTCAGCGCGACGATGGCACCGGCGACCAACCGGACCTGCCGCTCCAGTTCCCAGCGCTGGGTCCCGCGGTTCACCGAGAAGCCGTTGGACTCCCACGCGGTCATGCCGCCGTCGAGTATGCGCACGTTGGCAAGGCCCGCGTGCCGCAGACTCTCCTCGGCCTGAGCGGCGCGCTGGCCTGATCGACAGACCAGCACCACCTGGTCATCGAGATGCGCGCGGATCTCGTCGCGGTGTTCGCGCAGCAGGTCCAGCGGCACGTTGTAGGCGCCGACGATGTGTGCGGTCTCGAACTCCCCCGGTGTGCGGACGTCGAGGATGCGCGGTGGCCGTGGCGCGTCGAGCATGCCGCTCAGTTCCGCGGCATGGACGAATGCTGGTGAAGGTCTGGTCATCGGCTCTTCCGATCCTCCGTCTCCGATACCCTTGGGGGTATTATCGGCTCTATGATAGACATACCCAAGGGGGTACGCACAAGCCCTCGGCGCTGTGGAATAAAATACCCCTAGGGGTACTTGTAGCAGTCATCCGCGTCATCGAACGAGAGGACACCACCGATGGCCACCGTTGAACTCACCGCTGACGACTTCCAATCCACCATCGCCGAGAAGCCGGTCGTCCTGGTCGACTTCTGGGCCTCCTGGTGCGGCCCGTGCCGGTCGTTCGCGCCGGTCTTCGACAAGTCCGCGCAGGCCCATCCCGATATCGTGCACGCCAAAGTCGACACCGAGGCCGAGCAGGAGTTGGCCGCCGCATTACAGATCCGCTCCATCCCGACGATCATGGCCTTCCGGGATGGGGTGCTGGTGTTCTCCCAACCGGGGGCGCTGCCGGCCCTCGCCCTGGAGGACCTGATCACCCGGATCACCGCGCTGGACATGGACGACGTCCGCGCGCAGATCGCGGCCCAGTCCGATTCAGCGACCACGTAATCTGACCCCACCGGAGGAGGAAACGACATGTGTTATTCCGTGCAATGCCCGCGCTGCCACAAGACCACCTGGGACGGCTGTGGTGAACACGTCGCCGACGTGATGCGCAACGTGCCGCCCTCGCAGCAGTGCACCTGCCCCCGCTGACGTCGGCGCGCTCTCGTGCACGCAGCGCTCGTTAGCGCGCCGACGTCACCGGAAAGGATTGTCGCCGGCGGCCACCGCGGTGCCCATCTGCATGAGCGTCACCGCCGAGGAGTGCAGCCGCTCCCCCGCCTCCCGGGTCGCCCGGCCGGCCAGGTAGCGCGCCCAGGTGCCCTCGATCACCACACCGAGCTTGAGGCAGGCCAGCGCCAGGTACCAGTCCAGTTGCCCGGTGGGCCGCCCGCCGGCGGCCAGGTAGGCCTCCAGTAGCTCGCTGCGCGACGCCAGCCCACCGAGTTCGGACAGGTATCCCGCCGATCCGAGCGGGTTGGGTTGCAGCGGCCAGCACACCAGCATCCAGCCCAGGTCCAGCAGCGGATCGCCGATGGTGCACATCTCCCAGTCGACGAAAGCCGCCACCTCGGGGACCTCGCGGCGCAGCATCGTGTTGTTCAGGTGGATGTCGCCGTGCACGATGCCGGGGGTGTAGTCGGCCGGCACCTGCGCCTCCAGCCAGTCGCACAGCTCATCGACACCGGGCAGCGAGTCGTGGTCATAGCCTTCTTGCTGGCGGTAGGCGGTGACCGACGAACGCCACTGCGGCACTTGGCGTTCCAGGAAAGACCCGGGCCGCCGCCACTGCGCGATCTCGCTGCCCTCCCAGGCGGCAAGGCCCAGACGCGCCACGTCGGCGGCGTAGTTCAGGCCCACCCGGTGGCGCATCTGCGGGTCGTTGACATAAGCCGGGGTGATCTCGTTGCCGGGGTTGAAGCCGTCGACCTCCTCCATCAGGTAGAAGACGACGCCGAGGACCTCGAGGTCCTCGCAGGCGGCGACGATGCGCGGGTGCGGGACGTCGCTGTCGGCCAGGGTGTGCAGCACCGCGATCTCGCGTTGCATGGTGCGGTTGCTGTTGGGCCGCGGGTGCGGCGGCGGCCGGCGCAGCACCAGGGTCCGGCCGTCGACGGTCAACCGGACGACGACGTTCTGCGATCCACCGGTGAGCGGCGTGACCTCGGTGACACCCGAACCGATGCCCTGCTCGCGGATCCAGGCGCTGACGGCGGCGGTCGCGGTGTCGTCCAGTGTCCCGGTGATGCCCGGAACCATCGGCTCAGGCACGGAGATCAGCAGATCCGCGGAAGCTGTTCGCCCAGTTCGCGTTCCACGACGCGGGTGGTGCCGAACGCTGTCTTGGCCACCACCATGCCCGGGTGCTCGGCAACCACCCGGCCGATGACAGCGGCGTTGGCGCCTTCGGGGCGGGCCCGCATGGCGGCCAGCACCGCCTCGCTGTGAGCCGGGTCGACGAAGGCCACCATTTTGCCCTCGTTGGCCACCTGCAACGGGTCGAGACCGAGGAAGCTGCAGGCCGAGGCCACCGTCTCGGGAATCGGGATGGCGCGCTCGTCGAGTTCCACGCCAACCCCGGCGGCGCGGGCGATCTCCACGGTGGCGGCCACCAGACCTCCGCGGGTCGGATCCCTCAACGTGTGAATCGAATTGGGATCGGTGACGCTGGCGAGCATGGCGGCGACCATCCGGTGCAGCGGCGCGCTGTCGGTGACGACGGTGGTGCCGAAGTCGATACCCTCGCGCACGCTCATGATCGCCACGCCGTGCTCGCCGATGTTGCCGGAGACGATGATGTGGTCGCCGGGCCGGGCCTGCTCCGGCCCGATCCGCACCCCGTCAGCGATGACGCCCACACCGGCGGTGTTGATGAACAGTCCGTCCGCGCTTCCTTTTCCGACGACTTTGGTGTCGCCGGTGACGATGGGGACGCCGGCGGCGGCGGCGGCCTTGCCCATGGCCTGGGCCACGGTGCCGAGGACGTCGAGTGGTAGGCCCTCTTCGAGGATGTATCCGGCCGTCAGTCCGATCGGCTGGGCGCCGCTGCAGGCGAGATCGTTGATGGTGCCGTTGACGGCGAGGTCGCCGATATTGCCGCCCGGGAAGAACAGCGGGTTGACCACATAGGAGTCGGTGGTGAGCGCGATGCGGCCCGCCGGGACCTCGAGCACCGCCGAGTCGCGGGACGGCCCGGCCCCGGAGCCGAACGCGGGCAGGAACAGGTTCTCGATCAGTTCCTCGGAGAGGATGCCGCCGCCGCCGTGGCCCATGACGATGCGTGTGGTCTCGCGCAAGGGCAGCGGACAGACCCAATTGGTCGGATCTGGCAGTGTCGATTCCCGGGTCGCTTCGCTCCTGCCCTCCGGCGTCGATTCCCGGGTCGCTTCGCTCCTGCCCTCCGGAGGCTCAGACACTCGCTGAAGCCGATGTCGGCGCCGGTGCGCCTCCGGTCGATTCCAACCGCCGGAACTGGTAGTAGGCCGCGCAGGCACCCTCACTGGAGACCATGGTGGCGCCCAGCGGGGTCCGCGGAGTGCAGGCGGTACCGAAGGACGGGCACTGGTTGGGCTTGATCAAGCCCTGCAGCACCTCCCCGGCGTGGCACAGGTCGGACTCCTCCACCTGCAGATGCCCGACCCCGAACCTGCGCTCGGCGTCGAACTCGGCGTACCGCGGCGACAGCGTCCACCCTGACGCCGGGATCATCCCGATGCCGCGCCACTGCCGGTCGGTGACGGCGAAGACGTCCGCGAGCGCCTCCCTCGCGACGGTGTTGCCGACGTCGGTGACCGCCCGCGGGTAGGCGTTACGCAACTCGGCCTTGCCCGCTTCAAGGAGTTCCACCATCTGGCGCACACCCTCGAGCAGGTCCAGCGGCTCGAAACCGGTGACCACGATCGGGATGCCGTAGCGCTCCACCAGTGGCCCGTACTCGCCGGTGCCCATGACCGTGCACACGTGACCGGCGGCCAAAAAGCCCTGCACCCGGTTGGTCGGGGAACTCAGAATGGCCTCCATCGCCGGCGGCACCAGCACGTGAGAGACCAGCAACGAGAAGTTCGTCAGGCCCAGGCGCTGGGCGTGCAGCACCGACATCGCGTTGGCCGGGGCGGTGGTCTCGAAACCGACACCGAAGAACACCACCTGCTTGCCGGGGTTCTCCGCGGCGATTCGGGTGGCGTCCAGCGGCGAGTAGACGACGCGCACGTCGCCGCCGCGGGCGCGGACGCTGAAGAGGTCCTCCCGGCTGCCGGGCACTCGCAGCATGTCGCCGAACGAGCAGAAGATGACGTCGTCACGGCCGGCGATCTCCAGGGCGCGGTCGATCATCTCCAGCGGGGTGACGCACACCGGACAACCCGGACCGTGGATGAACTCCACAGCGCCGTCGAGCAATTGGTCGATGCCGTTGCGGATGATCGAGTGCGTCTGACCGCCGCAGACCTCCATGATCGTCCACTGCCTCGTCGCGGTGCGCCGGATGTTGTCGACCAGCGCCTTGGCGGCGGCGGGATCGCGGAACTCGTCGAGGTACCTCACACCGACTCCAGACCGCGCAGGTCTTCTCCCACCACCCCGCCCAGTTCCTCTTCGAGGATTCCCAGTTCTGCGAACATCCGCAGGGTCTCGTTGGCCGAGACCTCATCGAGGCGGGTGAGGGCGAACCCGGCGTGGACGATGGTGTACTCGCCGAGTTCCATATCCGGCAGGTATGCCAGGCAGACGGTTTTGGTGGTGCCGCCGAAGTCGACGGTCGACATCCGGGTGCCCGACTCCTCCCAGATGTCGATCACTTTGCCGGGGATTCCGAGGCACATGGGCCCGTCCTTTCTCCTGCCATGAGCGCGGCTGCCGCGGTGGCCTGACCGAGCGCCAAGCCGCCGTCATTGCATGCAACGATACGGTGAGTCAGAACCTCATAGCCCGCCTTGGTCAGAGATTGCCGAAGACCCTGGAGCAGTAGTCGATTGGCGAACACCCCGCCGGTGAGCCCGATGACCGACACACCGGCCGCCTCGGCGCAGTTTCCGGCCGCTTCCGCGGTGGCCCGGATCACCGCCCGGTGGAAACCGGCGGCCAGATCGGCGACCGCGGCGCCGCCGCGCAGCCCCTCGACCAGCCCGGCGATCACCGGGGCCGGGTCCATCACTATGCCGTCCCCGACGGACGACACGTCGAAATCCAGCCGGACCGGCCGGCCCGCCCGGGCATGGTGTTCGAGCTCGATCGCCGCCTGCCCCTCATAGCTGACCAGCTGACACACCCCGAGCAGGCTCGCGACCGCGTCGAAGAGCCGGCCCATGCTCGTGGTCGCAACGCAGCCCACCCCCCGCGGTATCTGCTGGGCCAGCACGTGCAGGCCGGCCTCGCCGATCGCGGCGACCGGCGGCAGATCGGGCTCCCAGCCCACACCGGCGCGGTGCAGCAGGTCCAGCGCGATCCGGGCGGGCTCGCGCACGGCGCCGTCGCCGCCGGGCAGTGCGAACGGCGCCAGGTGCCCGGCCCGGGTGAACTCGGCCGGGTCGGGGACGGCCAGCAGTTCCCCGCCCCAGATGCTGCCGTCGGTGCCGTACCCGGTGCCGTCGTAGGTGACCGCGAGGATCGGGGTATCCAGCCGACGGTGGTCGGCCAGCAGCGACACCGCATGGGCGTGGTGGTGCTGGACGGCGATCAGGCGGCGGCCCCGCGCATTGCGGCGCGCCCACGCGGTGGTGGCGTAGCCGGGGTGCATGTCGTGGGCGATCACGCCCGCCTGCTGACCGGTCATGAACGCGAGGTGCTCCAGGGCCGCGGTGAAGCAGGTCTGGGTGCGCGGGTCGGCCATGTCGCCGAGGTGCGAGGAGAGGTGTGCGTGCCGGCGGCCGTCGGCACCCGCCCCGGCCATCAGGCAGAAGGTGGTCTTGAGGTCTCCCCCGGTGGCGAGCACCACGTCAGCGCCGGCGAGGTCCACCGTCACCGGCAGCGGCGCGTAGCCGCGGGAACGCCGCAGCGGCAACTCCGCCCCCTCGTCATCGACGGTGACGACGGAGTCCTCGCACGGAACGTGGATCGGACGGTCGTGGGTGAGGACGGCATCGGCCAGATCCGGCGTCCCACGCTCGTCGGCGGAGCCGACAATCCAACTCAGATCCTCGTCGCGGTAGACGATCGGCGAGCCGCCCTGGTTGGCCGAGGTCATCACCAGCGGCGTGTCGCCGAGACGGTCGAACAGCAGGTGATGCAGCGGCGAGTAGGCCAGCATCACGCCGAGGTCGCGCAGTCCCGGTGCGACGGCCTCGGCAACCGCGTCACCGCGGCGCACCACCAGCACGATGGGCGCGGCCGGTGAGCTCAGCGCCGCGGCCGCGGCGTCGTCGATCTCGGCGATGCGACGGGCCGCATCCAGGTCCGCCACCATCACCGCGAACGGCTTGGCGGGCCGGTTCTTTCGCGCGCGCAGTGCCTCGACGACGCCGGAGTCATCGGCGCGGCAGGCGAGGTGGAAACCGCCGATGCCCTTGATGGCGACCACTGTCCCGGCCTGCAGCGCGGCAACGGCGTCCTCGATGGACCCCGACAGCGTCGGCCCGCAGTCCCGGCAGGCGATGGTCTGCGCGTGGTAGCGCCGGTCGAGCGGATCGTGATACTCCGCCGCGCACGCCGCACACATGACGAAGTCCGCCATGGTGGTGGCCGGCCGGTCGTAGGGCAGGTCGGTGATGACGGTGTAGCGCGGCCCGCAGTTGGTGCAGGTGATGAAGGGGTGGCCGAACCGGCGGTCGGCCGGATCGCGCATCTCGCGAAGGCAGTCCGTGCAGACCGCGATATCCGGCGGCACCAGGGTGCGCCCGGTGTCGCCCGTCCGGCTGGCGATGATCTCGAAGCCGGCCGCCCCGCGCACCCGCACACCGGTCAGGGTCATCGAGTCGATCCGGGCCATCGGCGGCGGGGCCTCACGCAGGGCCGCGACTGCCGACTCGACCTGTTCGGGCGGCCCTTCGAACTCGGCGTGCACCGACCCGGCGTCGTTGTACACCCAGCCGGCCAGTGCGTGCTCGGTGGCGATGCGGGCGACGGCGGGGCGGAATCCCACCCCCTGCACAACACCGGTGATGTCGAGGCGAACCCGCACTGCCACGACCGTCACGCTAGTCGTAGGGTTGCGGCGATGCACGAGTTGTCCCTGTGCCAAGCGATCGCCGGCGTGGTCAAACCGCATGCCGCGGGCAGGCGCGTGGATGTGGTGCGGGTGCAGGTGGGCGCACTGCGGCAGGTGGTTCCCGAGTCGCTGTCGTTCTGCTGGACACTGGTGCGCGAGTACGAGGACATGGCCGAGGCGGAACTGGAACTGGAACTGGTGCCGGCGGAGGTGGCCTGCCGCGGATGCGGAGCGCAGTCGCAGATCGCCTCACGGTTCTCGGTCGCGTGCCCGCAGTGCCGTAGCGCCGACGTCGCGGTGGTCCGCGGCGAGGAGTTCCTGGTGACGTCCGTGGATGTCACCTAAGAAGCTGGTGACGTCCGTGGACGTCACGTAAAGACCTGGGCACCTCCGTGGACGTCACCTGAGAAGCTGGTGACGTCCACGGACGTCACGTGAGGAGAAAGCGAGCAGATGGGCCGATTCCACCGGCACGACGACGGCACCGAACACAGCCACGATCACGACCACCACGACCATCATCACGGCGATCATGGCGATCACAGCGGGTACGCCACCGGATCGGAACGTATCGAGGTCTTGGAGGCGATCTTCGCCGAGAATGACAACCGGGCCGAGGTGAACCGGAAGGCGTTCGAGGACAACGGCATCCGGGCGCTGAACCTGATGAGCTCCCCGGGCTCGGGAAAGACCACCGTGCTGGCGGCCACCCTCGACGAACTGGCCGCCGAGATCTCGGTGGGCATCATCGAGGGTGATATCGCCACCGATATCGACGCCGCCGCACTCGGCGGCCGCGGCGCGCAGATCTCGCTGCTGAACACCTCCAACGGCTTCGGCGGCGAATGCCATCTCGACGCCCCGATGGTCACCCGGGCACTGGCCGGGCTGAATCTGGAACCGCTGGACCTGGTGGTCATCGAGAACGTCGGAAACCTGGTGTGCCCGGCGGAATTCGACGTCGGCGAGCACGCCAAGGCCATGGTGTACTCGGTGACCGAGGGCGAGGACAAACCGCTGAAGTACCCGGTGATGTTCCGCTCGGTGGACGTGGTGCTGCTCAACAAGATCGACCTGGTGCCGTACCTCGACGCCGATGTGGACACCTACGTCGAGCGGGTGCGGCAGGTCAATCCCGGCGCGACGATCCTGCCGGTGAGTGCCCGCACCGGCGAGGGCATGGCCGCCTGGTTCGACTGGCTGCGCGCGTTCGCCTCAGCCCGCTGAAGCCGGCCGTCGCGCCGAATGGCTCCCCGGGGCATCAGGCGGCCGCGACGCGCACGACCAGCAGACAGATGTCATCGATATGGGGTGAGGGCGCCACCGACTCGGCCAGCGCTTCGCAGTCCAGCAGGGCGTCCGGCGGCCAGTGGGTGAGTACCTGCTCCAGGTGTGCGATACCCGCCTGCACAGAGTGGCCGTGGTGCTCCACCAGACCGTCGGTGTACATCACCACGACGTCGCCGGGATGCAACAGCACCGTCTGCTCGCCGAACATCGAATCGGCGAACGGGCCCAGCACCGGGCCTTCAACATCGGATAGCCGGATCACCTCACCGGTATCGGCCCGGCGCAGCAGGGCAGGAGGATGTCCGGCCGAACTGTAGGACAGCGACTGCGTAGCCGGATCGAAGATCGCGACCAGGGTGGTGGCGAACTCACCGCGGATGAGAGCGCCGGCAAAACGGTTCAGGTCCGACAACAGACGCGCCGGCCGCAGGCCCTGATAGGCGTAAGCGTTCCCGGTGCTGCGCAGCTGCGCCATGTCCTCCACCGCCGTCAGTCCGTGGCCGATGACGTCACCGACCGAAAGGTAGGTGCGGTCGCCTGGAAGCGGCAGGACGCTGTACCAGTCACCACCGAGTCCGTGCGTGGCGTCGTCGGGTTCGTAGAGGGCCCGGTACTCGAGCCCTGTCACCTCGACCTGGACCACCGGTTGCGCCACCGAGTGCAGCACCGCCGCCCGCGAGTGCTCATCGGCGTAGATCCGGGCGCGCACCAGTGCCTGACTCACCAGCGAAGCCACCGCCGAGACATAGGCGAGTTGCGCGGTGTCCAGCGGCTGCGGATCGGACCACACCAACTGCAGCGAGCCGAACGGGTCGCCTCCGGAGGTCAGCGGCCAGCCCACCAGTGATTCGACGGGCGCCACCGTCAGCCAGTGCGCCCTGCCGGGGTAGGCATCGAGGTACTCCGACGCGGTGCGCACGACGACCGGATTGCCGAGCCGGATCACGTCGGTGGCTACCGACCGCTCGCTCAGCGCCACGCCGCCGCGGAACGCCTCGACCATCGAGGGCGGATATCCGGACGCGGTGATCCACTCGATCGATCGGCCGTCCGAGCTGACCAGACCCAGGCTCAGCGCGGTGGCACCGGCCTCGTGGAGCACGTGGCTCTCCAGCGCCTCGCCGATGTCGCGCGGTGTCAGCGCGATGAACAGTTCCTGCGCCAGCCAGGCCAGCGTCTCCAGCCGTACACGTTCCCGGTGCTCGATTTCCTGTTCCCGCTGAGCGGTCAGCCGCGCGGCGGCCTCTTGGCCGATCAGCATGGCCACGACGATGATCGTTGCCAGGAATGCCTGCGTGAGCCAGACCCGGGCGGACTGCGAGATATCGAGGCTGGCGAACAGTCCGTACCCGCGGGTGGTCATGATGTTGCCCAGGAATGCCGCCACCACACCGGCCAGTGCGACGCCGAGCATGTT
>JBFYOQ010000179.1:0-21505 GCA_041303735.1 Mycobacterium sp. | reverse complement strand
GTGGCAGGCCGTCGCACTCGCCGCCGTGCTGTCGGCATTCAGCGTCGGACTGTCCATCGTCGCGTTGCTGCTGAAGCGCGGCGTCTCCGCACTGGGCTGGCCGCTGTGGATCGCGGGCGTCACCGTTTTCGCGGGGACCCTGCTGATCGGTGCCCGTCTTGTGGTGGCGGTCGTGGCGGTGGCCATCGGGACGCGGCGGCGCCGGGCCCGCCACCGGATGGTGGTCGACCTGGTGGGGGCCTACCGGCACGACGACGTCCGGGTACTGGGGGTGCCCGAGCCGATGGCCTACTGCCTGCCCGGCATGCGCAGCCGCGTGGTGCTCAGCAAGGGCGCACTCGATGTGCTGACCCCCCCGGAGATCGCGGCGATCCTGCACCATGAGCGCGCGCATCTCCGTGCCCGCCACGACCTGGTGCTCGAGGCGTTCATCGCGGTGCATACGGCTTTTCCCAAGTTCGTCCGCAGTGGCAGCGCGCTGTCAGCGGTGAAGTTGCTGGTCGAGTTGCTCGCCGACGATTCCGCGGTGCGCGTCGCCGGTCCGCGCCCGTTGGCTCGCGCGCTGGTTGCCTGCGCGGCGGCTCCCACCCCCGCCGGGGCGCTGGCCGCCGGCGGTCCCACCACGGTGATCCGGGTGCAGCGGCTCTCCGGCCGGTCCAACAGCCGGCTACTGGGGCTGGCGGCCTACCTCGGCGCGGCGGCCATCCTGGTGCTGCCCACTTTTGCGGTGGCCGTGCCGTGGCTGACTGAGTTGCACCGACTCTTCTGGGCCTGAATTCCCCTGTACTGCAATCGAAAGGCGTTACATGACATCCGGAAAAGCCACGGCTCAGATCGGTGTCACCGGTCTGGCGGTGATGGGTTCCAACATCGCGCGGAACTTCGCCCGGCACGGCTACACCGTGGCCCTGCATAACCGCTCGGTCGCCAAGACCGACGCGCTGCTCGCCGAGCACGGTTCCGACGGAGACTTCGTGCGGTCGGAGACCATCGGCGAATTCCTCGACGCCCTGCAGCGCCCGCGCCGGGTGCTGATCATGGTGAAGGCCGGCGAGCCCACCGACGCGGTGATCAATGAACTCGCCGACGCCATGGAACCGGGCGACATCATCATCGACGGTGGCAATGCGCTTTACACCGACACCATCCGCCGGGAGAGGGCGCTCGCCGAGCGGGGTCTTCATTTCGTCGGCGCCGGGATCTCCGGCGGCGAGGAGGGGGCGCTGCACGGCCCCTCGATCATGCCCGGCGGACCGAAGGAGTCCTACGCATCTCTAGGGCCACTGCTGGAGGAGATCTCCGCGCACGTCGACGGCGTGCCCTGCTGCGCCCACATCGGGCCTGACGGCGCCGGGCACTTCGTGAAGATGGTGCACAACGGCATCGAGTACTCCGACATGCAGCTCATCGGTGAGGCCTATCAACTGCTGCGGGATGCCCTCGGTCTGACCGCACGGGAGATCGCCGATGTGTTCACCGAGTGGAACTCCGGTGACCTTGACAGCTTCCTGGTGGAGATCACCGCCGAGGTGTTGCGCCAGGTCGATGCCAAGACCTCCCAGCCGCTGGTCGATGTCATCGTCGACGAGGCCGAGCAGAAGGGCACCGGCCGCTGGACGGTTAAGTCAGCACTCGACCTCGGCGTACCGGTGACCGGCATCGCCGAGGCGGTGTTCGCCCGCGCCCTGTCCGGCTCGGTGCCGCAACGACGGGCGGCCACCGGACTGGCCTCCGGCACGCTCGGCCAACGGCCAACCGACACAAAGCAATTCACCGAGGACGTGCGCCAGGCACTCTACGCATCGAAGATCATCGCCTACGCGCAGGGTTTCAACCAGATCCAGGCCGGCTCCGACGAGTACGACTGGGGCATCACGCCCGGCGTACTGGCCACCATCTGGCGGGGCGGCTGCATCATCCGGGCCAAGTTCCTCAATCGCATCAAGGAGGCCTACGACGGAGACCCAGAACTGCCGACGCTGATCGCCGCGCCGTACTTCCGCAGCGCGGTGGAATCCGCGGTCGACGGATGGCGCCGGGTGGTGGTGAGCGCCACCGAGTTGGGCATCCCCATCCCCGGGTTCTCCTCGGCGCTGAGCTACTACGACGGCCTGCGCGCCGAACGCCTGCCCGCCGCGCTGATTCAGGGGCAGCGCGACTTCTTCGGAGCCCACACCTACGGCCGCATCGACGCCGACCCGGCCGCCCGGTTCCACACCCAGTGGAGCGGCGACCGGACAGAGATCGAGGTCTGAGGACCCCCGTGCGCTTTCTGGATGGTCAGCGGCCCGGCCACGACCTGACCTACGACGACGTCTTCGTGGTCCCGAACCGCTCCGACGTCACCTCCCGGTTCGACGTGGACCTGTCGACCGTCGACGGCACCGGCTCCACCATTCCGGTCGTGGTCGCCAACATGACCGCGGTCGCCGGGCGGCGGATGGCCGAAACGGTGGCCCGCCGCGGCGGCATCGTCGTGCTGCCGCAGGACCTGCCCATCGAGGCCGTCACCGAGACGGTGGATTTCGTGAAGAGCCGCGATCTGGTGGCCGACACCCCGGTGACGCTAGCCCCGGAGGACTCGGTGTCCGATGCTGTCGCACTGATCCACAAGCGCGCGCATCGTGCGGCGGTCGTCGTCGAGGACGGCCGGCCGGTCGGTCTGGTGATCGCGTCGAACACCACCGGGGTCGACCGTTTCGCCCGGGTCCGCGACGTGGCGCTGGCGGACTTCGTGACCGCGCCCCTGCACACTGATCCGCGTCAGGTGTTCGAACTGCTCGAGCACGCGCCGATCGACATCGCGGTGCTCACCGCGCCGGACGGCTCGCTGGCCGGGGTAATGACCCGCCTGGGCGCGGTGCGGGCGGGCATCTACTCCCCCGCAGTCGACGCCGCCGGCCGGCTACGGATCGCGGCCGCCATCGGGATCAACGGGGATGTCGCCGCCAAGGCCGCGGCGCTGGTGGAGGCCGGCGTCGACGTGCTGGTGGTGGACACCGCGCACGGTCACCAGATGAAAATGCTCGATGCGGTCAAGTGCGTCTCCGCACTGGATCTCGGCGTCCCACTGGCGGCCGGCAACGTGGTGTCGGCGGAGGGCACCCGCGAACTGCTGGCGGCCGGGGCGTCGATCGTCAAGGTCGGCGTGGGCCCCGGAGCCATGTGCACCACCCGGATGATGACCGGTGTGGGCCGGCCGCAGTTCTCCGCCGTCGTCGACTGTGCGGCGGCCGCCGCGGAACTCGGCGGCCATGTCTGGGCCGACGGCGGGGTGCGACACCCGCGCGACGTCGCCCTGGCCCTGGTCGCCGGAGCGTCGAACGTGATGATCGGCTCCTGGTTCGCCGGGACCTACGAGTCCCCCGGCGACCTGTTGTTCGACCGTGATGGACGGCCCTACAAGGAGGGCTACGGGATGGCCTCCAAACGCGCGGTCGCCGCCCGCACCGCCGGTGACAGCTCCTTCGATCGGGCCCGCAAGGCACTCTTCGAGGAGGGCATCTCCACGTCCCGGATGGCACTGGACCCCGATCGCGGCGGCGTGGAGGACCTGCTCGACCACATCACCTCCGGGGTTCGCAGCACCTGTACCTACGTGGGCGCGACCACACTGGCCGAATTGCATGCGCAGGCCGTGGTCGGGGTTCAGTCGGCGTCGGGCTTCGCCGAAGGTCATCCGCTGCCGACAGGCTGGTGAGCGCATCCCGCGGATGCGGGGCGGCTAACATTGGCGGATTGTGCTTCCGAACAGTGAATCCGACGGCGAGCCCTGCTCTATTCGGCCGGGCATCGCGCCCGGCCTGAGGCGGACCCCGTGAGCACATTCGCCATCGTGGGCAGCCTGCTCGGTTTCGTCTTGCTCACGCTGGGCACCGCGGTCTTCGTCGCGGCGGAGTTCTCCCTGACCGCCCTTGAGCGCAGCACCGTCGATGCCAACGCCCGCACCGGCGGAGCGCGCGACAAGATGGTGCAGCGCGCCCACCGCACCCTCTCATTTCAGCTGTCCGGCGCGCAGGTCGGCATCTCGATCACCACACTGATCACCGGTTACCTGTCCGAACCGGTGATCGCGCGACTACTCGCGCCCCTGTTGGAGGGTGCGGGCCTACCGGCGCGCTGGGTCGACGGCACCTCGCTCATCGTGTCGCTGCTCATCGCGACTTCGGTCTCGATGGTGTTCGGCGAACTGGTCGCCCAGTACCTCGCGATCGCCGTCCCGCTGCCGACGGCCCGAGTGGTCGCCGGACCGCAGGTGCTGTTCTCCGCAGCGGTCACCCCGCTGATCCGGGTCACCAACGGTGCGGCCAACCGCGTGCTGCGACGCCTCGGTATCGAACCCGCCGATGAACTCAGCTCGGCTCGCTCCCCGCAGGAACTGGTCTCGCTGGTGCGTAACTCGGCCCAGCAGGGATCGCTCGACCAGCCCACCGCGGAACTGGTGGACCGCTCCCTGCAGTTCGGCGCGCGCAGCGCCGCGGAGTTCATGACCCCGCGGTCCAAGATCGAATCCCTGGCCGCCGACGACACCGTCGGGGACCTGCTGGCCAAGGTGCGCGAAACCGGACATTCCCGTTTTCCGGTCATCCGCGGCGACCTCGACGAGACCCTCGGCGTGGTGCACCTCAAGCAGGTCTTCGAGATTCCGCACGCCGAGCGCTTCCGCACCCGGCTGGAGCGGCTGGCCCTGCCCGTCCCGGTCGTGCCGTCCACTCTCGACGGCGACTCACTGATGGAGCAGATCCGTGGCTCGGGGCTGCAGACCGCGCTGGTGGCCGACGAGTACGGCGGCATCGCGGGCATGGTGACCGTCGAGGATCTCATCGAGGAGATCGTCGGCGACATCCGTGACGAGCATGACGCCTCTACCCCGGACGTGGTGAGTATCAGCGGCGGGCACCGCGTCTCGGGACTGCTGCGCGTGGACGAGGTGGCCGACGAGATCGGCTTCCGCGCGCCCGAAGGCGACTACGAGACCATCGGCGGGCTGGTTCTGCACGTGCTGGGTCATATTCCCGACGACGGTGAGTCGGTGGAACTCACCGGGTTCGACGCCGACGCCGCGCCGGACGGTCAGCCCCGCTGGCGGGCCACCGTGGCTCGAATGGATGGCCGGCGCATCGACCTGCTCGACATGGTGCGGCTCACCGAGACCGATGGCACCGAGTCGGACAGCAGCGAGGAGCGCGCCTGATGGGTGACATCTTCGGCATCGTGCTCACTGTGCTGCTGATCGCCGCGAACGCGTTCTTCGTCGCTGCGGAGTTCGCTTTGATCTCCGCCCGGCGGGACCGACTGGAGGCGCTCGCCGAGAGTGGCAAGAGCAGCGCGGTGGCCGTGATCCGCGCCGGCGAGGATCTCGCGGTCATGCTTGCCGGTGCGCAGCTGGGCATCACAGTCGGTTCGATCGCGCTGGGACGGGTGGGCGAGTCGGCGGTGGCGCACCTGCTCGAACCGCTCTTCGGACTTTTCGGCGTGCCACCGGCGGTGCTGCACACCGTCTCGTTCATCGTCGCGATCACCATCGTGGTGTTCCTGCACGTGCTTCTGGGCGAGATGGTTCCCAAGAACATCGCTTTGGCCGGCCCGGAAAAAGCAGCGATGCTTCTGGTGCCGCCATATCTGTTGTGGGTGAAGGCCACTCGGCCCGTCATCGCTGTCTACGACTGGTGCGCCCGCACGGTGGTGCGCGCGATAGGGGTGGAGCCCAAGACTGAACTCGAGAACACCGTGTCGATCGTGGAATTGGCCGAGATGATCGCTGAGTCGCGCTCAAAGGGCCTACTGGATCCCGAGGAGCACACGCGGCTATCGCGGGCGCTGCAGATCCGCAATCGTGTCGTGAACGACGTGGCGATCCCGCTTTCCGATGTCCACTCCGTACCGGTGGCGGCCCCCGGGACCGGGCCCACGGTGGCGTCCATCGAGGCGGCACTGATCACTACCGGCTACTCCCGTTTCCCGGTCGTCGATCCCGCCGGTGACTATCTGGGATTCGTCCACATCAAGGACATTCTCGATCTCGTCGACCACCCCGAGGCGGTGGTCAGTGCGGCGGTGGTGCGCTACCTGCCGCGCGTGCCGGCGACTGCGGCGTTACCCGATGCTCTCTCGAGGCTCCGGCAGGACAACAGTCACCTGGCACTGGTGACCGACGCCGGCGGGACGGTATGCGCGATGGTGACGCTGGAGGACCTCGTCGAGGACCTGGTGGGCACCGTTCGCGACGGCACACACCGTGGTTGAGCCAGCGCCCCTGACATCATTGCCACCGATTCAGTGGCAGGGCCGGGAGCGGACGCACCGCGACCGGGTGGATGAGTTCACCGCAGCGCACCGGGACCGGGTCCGCCGTGGTGAGACACACCCGGTGTGGGACTTTCTGTTCACCTACTACAACCTGCGGCCGCGTCACCTGCGGGTGTGGCACCCGGGCTACGGCACCGCACTGGACGGGCCACCGGCCCAGCCCTATTTGCGCCGCTGCGGCTATGTCGCCACGGCGGACGGTGTGACCGTCGGAATCGCGCATCTGCGGGCCCGGATGGAGACCGTGCGGTTCGTGGCCGGCCTGCTGGGTGCCACCGCTGCGCGTCCGCCGGTGTTCGGCTGCTTCGGAATGCACGAGTGGGCGATGGTGTACCGCACCGACACGGTGCGTCACGGTGGTGTGCCACTGCGACTCGGCGCCCGCGGCACCGACACCGTGGTCGAGTCCATGCCGCTGCGGTGCAGCCACTTCGATGCCCACCGGTTCTTCACCCCCGCGGCGACGGCCCGCAATGAGATCCAGCCGACCAGGTCCACCCAGCGCGACTGGGAGCAGCCCGGCTGTCTGCACGCCAACATGGACATCTACAAGTGGTGCGCCAAACTGGTTCCGCTGGTTGACTCGGATTTGCTGATGGATTGCCTCGAGGTGGCCGCCGATGCCCGCGAACTCGACATGCGGGCCAGCCCGTATGACCTGTCCGGGTACGGGTTTGAGCCGATCACCGTGGAGGAACCCACCGGCCGTGCCGACTACGCACGCCGCCAGGGTGAGATCGCGCGGCGGGCTGCGCCGTTGCGCGCCGCGCTGCTGGCTCGTTGCGAGCACATGCTGGCCCGTGGAACGGGTACCGCGGCCGAATGGGCGCCGGCAGGCGCGTGGATAGGATCACCTGAGATTTCGAGGGAGGGATAACATGGCAGACTCCGGGACCGATCGGGTGGCGGTGGGTAACCTACGGGTGGCCCGCAGGCTGTACGACTTCATCACCGATGAGGCTTTGCCGGGAACCGGACTCGACCCCGACAGCTTCTGGTCCGGCGTCGACAAGGTGGTCGGCGACCTCTCACCGCGCAACGCCGAACTGCTGGCGCGCCGCGACGAGTTGCAGGCCGCGATCGACAAGTGGCACCGCCAGCGGGTCATCGGCGGCATCGATCCGGGTGAGTACAGGAACTTCCTCACCGGCATCGGCTATCTGCTCCCCGAGCCTGGTGATTTCACCATCACCACCTCCGGCGTGGACCCGGAGATCACCTCGACCGCCGGACCGCAGCTGGTGGTGCCGATCCTCAACGCGCGCTTCGCTCTCAACGCGGCCAACGCACGCTGGGGCTCGCTGTATGACGCCCTGTACGGCACCGACGTCATCAGCGAGTCCGATGGCGCCGACAAGGGCAAGGGCTACAACAAGGTCCGCGGCGACAAGGTGATCGCCTACGCGCGCCGTTTTCTCGACGATGCCGTTCCGCTGAATTCGGGTAGCTACAACGCCGTAACCCGGTTCATGGTCTCCGAGGACCAGCTGGAGGTGGCGCTGGCCGACGGCGATGTCACCGGCCTGGCTGATCCCGCACAGTTCGTCGGCTACCTCGGCGACCCGGCCGCTCCCACCTCGGTGCTGATGATCAACCACGGCCTGCACATCGAGATCCAGATCGATCCGGTCTCGCCCATCGGATCCACCGACCCCGCCGGCATCAAGGATGTGGTCCTGGAATCTGCGATCACCACGATCATGGACTTCGAGGATTCGGTGGCCGCCGTCGACGCCGACGACAAAGTGCTCGGCTACCGAAACTGGCTGGGGCTCAACAAAGGCGACCTGTCCGAGGAGGTCACCAAGGGTGATACCAGCTTCACCCGCGTGCTCAACTCCGATCGCACCTATACGGCGCCGGACGGTTCAGAGCTGACACTTCCCGGACGCAGTCTGCTGTTCGTCCGCAATGTGGGCCATCTGATGACCAACGACGCGATCGTCTTCGGCGACGGAGAGACCGAGGGCGGTGAGGTCTTCGAGGGCATTCAGGACGCGCTGTTCACCGGGCTCATCGCCATGCACGGTCTGGAGGGCCAGAACAGCCGCACCGGGTCGGTGTACATCGTCAAGCCCAAGATGCACGGGCCCGAGGAGGTGGCCTTCACCTGCGAGCTGTTCAGCCGCGTCGAAGATGTCCTCGGACTGCCGCAGGGAACCCTCAAGGTCGGCATCATGGATGAGGAACGCCGCACCACGCTGAACCTCACAGCGTGCGTGAAGGCCGCTGCCGACCGGGTGGTGTTCATCAACACCGGCTTCCTTGACCGCACCGGTGACGAGATCCATACCTCGATGGAGGCCGGCCCGATGATCCGCAAGGGCGCGATGAAGACCCAGCCGTGGATCCTGGCCTACGAAGACCAGAACGTCGACGTCGGACTGGCCACCGGGCTCTCCGGGCGCGCCCAGATCGGCAAGGGCATGTGGGCGATGACCGACCTGATGGCCGACATGGTGGAGCAGAAGATCGGTCAGCCGCGCGCCGGCGCCACCACAGCGTGGGTGCCCTCGCCAACCGCGGCCACCCTGCACGCCATGCATTATCACTACGTCGACGTCTATCGGGTGCACCGCGAGCTGGCCGGCAAGCGCCGCGCCACCCTCGATCAACTGCTGACCATCCCGCTGGGTGGGGAACTGGCGTGGTCGCCGGGTGAGATCCATGAGGAGGTCGACAACAACTGCCAGTCGATCCTGGGTTACGTGGTGCGCTGGATCGACGCCGGTGTGGGCTGCTCGAAGGTGCCCGACATCCACGACGTGGCGCTGATGGAAGACCGCGCAACCCTGCGGATCTCCAGTCAGCTGCTGGCCAACTGGCTTCGGCACGGGGTCATCACCGAAGACGACGTCAAAGCCAGTTTGCGACGGATGGCCGCAGTGGTCGACGAGCAGAACGCCGCCGACCCGGACTTTCGCCCGATGGCACCGGACCCCGAGGGCAGCATCGCATTTCAGGCCGCCCAGGAACTCATCCTGTCCGGGGCCGCCCAGCCCAGCGGCTACACCGAGCCGATCCTGCACCGCCGCCGCCGCGAGTACAAAGCCAGTCTGGGCGCTTGACCTAGACTCGTCGCGGGCTGCGGATCGGCTGCGCCCGGAGACGGAAAGAGGCATCGGCACGTGGGAAAGCACAGCGTTCCCGGGTCCGGGGAATCCGCGGGCGAGGCCGATACCGGCCGGCGCCGCCGGGCCGACGGGGGTCGCCGCGGAGTCAGCGTCGGGGTGATCGTCGCCCTGATCGCCGTGGTCGTGCTTGTCGGCGGTGTGATCCTGTGGCGATTCTTCGGTGACGCCCTCGCGCGCCGCTCGACCGATGCCGCGCAGCAGTGCCTGCAGGGCACCGCGACCATCGCGGTGGTCGCCGATCCGTCGATTGCCGCCAACGTCACCACCTTCGCCGAGCAGTACAACGCCGAGGCCACCCCGGTGGGTGACACCTGCGCCAACGTGGTGGTCACGACTGCTGATTCCGATGCTGTGGTGGCCGGCTTGACCGGCACCTGGCCGGCTGGTCTCGGTGAGCGCCCGGCGCTGTGGATTCCGGCCAGTTCCATACCGGCGGCCCGGCTGCAGGCCGCGGCCGGAAAGCAGATCGTCAGTGATGCCCGCTCTCTGGTCACCTCACCGGTGGTCTTGGCGATACGTCCGGAGCTCAAAGATGCGCTGGGGCAGGAGGGTTGGGCCGCGCTTCCTGGCCTGCAGACCAATCCCACCTCGCTGGATGGCAGAAATCTTCCGGGCTGGGGCTCACTGCGACTCGCCTTGCCGGCCACCGGGGCCGCCGATGCGACCTACCTGACGGTGGAGGCGGTCGCCGCCACATCCGCGCCGCCCGGCGCCGCAGCCACCGCCGGACTGGCGGCGGCCCGCGCCCTGCTCGCAGCAGCGCCGACACTGACCGCCAGCACCGCCGACGAGGCGTGGACGGCGCTGACCGCTGCCCCTGACCCGGCAACCGCCCCGGTGCACGCGGTCGCGCTCACCGAGCAGCAGATCTTTGCGCGCACCGCTGATCTCGCCGACGCCGGCAACACCGTGGCGGCGTGGTTCCCCGGTGGTCCGGTGGCGACCGCCGACTACCCCACCGTGCTGTTGAGTGGTCCGTGGCTGAGCGAGGAACAGGTCGCCGCGGCCAGCGAGTTCGCCCGGTTCATGGGTCGGGACGAGCAGTTGGCCGAGTTGGCCAAGTCCGGCTTCCGCGCCGAGGGCGCCACCCCGCAGGGCAACGACGTGGTGAGCTTCGCGCCACTGGCCGCTGCGCTGCCCGCCGGCGATGACGCCGCTCGCGCCGCGGTGGCTGCCGCAGTCGCCCCCGGCGCCATCGCGACCACCACGGTGGTGCTCAACGAGGGAATCACCGGCGACGAGGGGGGCAGACCGCGGCTGTCCAACGTCACCGCGGCGCTGCGCGACCGGATCAACGCCCTGCCGCCGGGTGCGGCCGTCGGGCTATGGACCTTCAACAAGATCGACAGCGGTCCGGCGGTGCCCACAGGTCCGCTCGCCGACCCGGTGGGGCCCCAACCCCGTGCGGCGGCGCTGACCGGGGTGCTGGAGGCGACGACTCCGACCAGTGGCGGCGGATTGTCGTTCACCACGCTGCGATCCGCCTACGCCGACGCACTGGCCAACTACCGCTCGGGACAGCCCAACTCGGTGCTGTTGATCACCCAGGGTCCGCACACCGACCAG
The DNA here is from genome assembly GCA_041303735.1 of Mycobacterium sp. GTDB lineage: Bacteria > Actinomycetota > Actinomycetes > Mycobacteriales > Mycobacteriaceae > Mycobacterium. The sequence continues at coordinate 10,496 of JBFYOQ010000179.1, read as the reverse complement.
AGCATCGATGCCGCGGGCCTGACCGACTTCGTGACGGGCGCGCTCGACCCGAAGCGGCCGGTGGTCATCAACGTCATCGGCCTCGGCGGCGATCCGGACCGGCCGGCCTGGGAGTCCATCACCCGGCTCTCCGGTGGCAGCTATCAGGAGATCGCGGCGTCGGACTCCCCGGAATTGGCCACGGCGATCGCCCGGATGGTGCCCTAGTCCGGCGCGGGCGAGCCCGTCACGAACTGTGGGCGAACGCCTCGATGGGCGGGCAGGAGCACACCAGATTACGGTCGCCGTAGGCGCCGTCGATCCGGCGCACCGCCGGCCACACCTTGGGCCGTGACCCCTTGCCCATCGGGTACGCGGCCTGCTCGCGGCTGTAGGGGTGGTCCCAGTTCTCCACCAGGAGGCACTCGGCGGTGTGTGGTGCGTTGCGCAACGGGTTGTCGTCGGCCGGCCACTGCCCCGAACCCACGGATGCGATCTCCGCGCGGATCGCGATCATCGCATCGCAGAATGCGTCGACCTCGGCAAGGTTCTCGCTCTCGGTGGGCTCAACCATCAGTGTCCCCGCCACCGGGAAGCTCATCGTCGGAGCGTGAAAGCCGTAGTCCGCCAGCCGCTTTGCGATATCGTCGACGGTGACGCCGGTGGCCTTGGTGATGGGCCGCAGATCCAGGATGCACTCGTGCGCGACCATACCGTTCTCTCCGGTGTAGAGCACCGGGTAGCACTCGTCGAGCCGGCGCGCGATGTAGTTGGCCGACGCGATCGCCGTCAGCGTGGCGCGGCGTAATCCGGCCGCCCCCATCATCCGGATGTAGGCCCAGGTGATCGGCAGGATCGACGCCGACCCGTACGGCGCGGCCGACACCACATGCCCATGCGGAAGCTCCGGTGCCATCGGATGGCCCGGCAGATACGGCGCCAGGTGCGCGCGAACCGCGACCGGCCCCACACCCGGGCCGCCGCCGCCGTGCGGAATGCAGAACGTCTTATGCAGGTTCAGGTGGCTGACGTCGCCGCCGAACTTCCCCGGGCGCGCCAGCGCCACCAGTGCGTTGAGATTGGCGCCGTCGACGTAGACCTGACCGCCCGCGTCATGCACGGCCGCACAGATCTCGGTGATGTCCTGCTCGAAGACGCCGTGGGTGGACGGGTAGGTGATCATCAGCGCGGCCAGCTGATCGGCGTGCTCGGCGATCTTGGACCGCAGGTCGTCGAGGTCCACATCGCCGTTGTCCCGGCAGTTCACCACCACCACGCGCATCCCGGCCAGTGCGGCCGAGGCCGCGTTGGTGCCGTGCGCACTCGACGGAATCAGGCACAGGTCGCGCTTTTGTTCGCCGCGGGCGGCGTGGTAGTCCCGGATGGCCAGCAGTCCGGCGTATTCGCCCTGCGACCCGGCGTTGGGCTGCAGGGAGATCTCGTCGTAGCCGGTGATGCCGATCAGCCACTCCTGCAGATCGGCGATCAGCCGACGCAATCCCCGGGCGTCCTCGGTCGGGGCGAACGGATGCTGCCGGCCGAACTCCGGCCAGGTGACTGCTTCCATCTCGGCGGCCGAGTTGAGCTTCATGGTGCATGAGCCCAGCGGGATCATGGTGCGGTCCAGGGCCAGGTCCTTGTCCGCCAGTGCGCGCAGGTAGCGCATCATCGCGGTCTCGGTGCGATACGTTGTGAAAGCCGGATGCGTCAGGAAATCCGTTGTCCGAGTATCGATCTCGACACCGTAGGTGTCACCGGTGAGGAGCGCCCCGAAGGCCTCGAGGACGCCTAGGACATGCTCGTCACCGGTCGCCTCGTCGCAGGTCACCGACACGTGGTCGTCGTCGACCCGCCAGATGTTGATCCCCCGGGAGCGGGCCGCCGCCTGAACGTCGGTGGCGCGGCCGGGGACCCGCGCCAGCACGGTATCGAAAAAGCGGTCGTGGACGACCGTCACACCGGCCGCCGTCAGACCCCCGGCCAGGGCGAGTGCGTGATCGTGCACCCGGCGGGCGATCGCGGTCAGGCCCTCGGCGCCGTGGTAACTGGCGTACATCCCGGCCATGACGGCCAACAGCACCTGGGCGGTGCAGATGTTCGAGGTCGCCTTGTCGCGGCGGATGTGCTGTTCACGGGTCTGCAGTGACAGCCGGTAGGCAGGCGCGCCGTCCGCGTCGACGGACACCCCCACCAGCCGTCCCGGGAGTTGGCGGGCGTGGCCGGTGTGGGCGGCCAGGTATCCGGCATGCGGACCGCCGAACCCCATCGGCACACCGAAACGCTGGGCACTGCCGAACGCGACGTCGGCACCGATGTCTCCGGGCGGCACCACCAGCGTGCAGGCCAGCAGATCAGCGCCGATGGCGACCAGTGCGCCGCGCTGATGGGCCGCAGTCACCAGGGCCGACCAGTCGGTGACCCGGCCACTGGCGCCGGGCAGTTGGGCGATCACCCCGAAGAACTCACCGTCGGGCAGCCCGTCGCGCAGATCTGCGGTCACGATCTCGATGCCCAGCGGCTCGGCCCGGGTCGCCAGCACGGCCGCGGTCTGGCCGAACACGTCGGTGTCGACCGCCAGCCGATTAGCCGATCCCTTGACCGCGCGGTGCATCAATGTCATCGCCTCGGCCGCGGCGGTGGCCTCGTCCAGCATCGACGCGTTGGCGAGGTCCAGGCCGGTCAGGTCGGCGACCATGGTCTGGAAGTTCAGCACCGCCTCGAGCCGGCCCTGGCTGATCTCCGGCTGATACGGGGTGTAGGCGGTGTACCAGGACGGGTTCTCCATGATGTTGCGCAGCAGGACCGGCGGGGTCAGGGTGTCGTAGTACCCCTGGCCGATCATCGACACCGCGACGGTGTTGGCGTCGGCCATCTTGCGCAGTTCGGCCAGTGCCTGGTGTTCGCCCACCGGCTCGGGCAGGCTCTCCAGGCCCGGGGCGATCCCGTGGCCGGTCAGGGTGTCGAGAATCCTGCCAGGCAGCGCCTTGGCCGCCATTTCCTCCAGCGAGCCGACCCCGATGACGGCGAGCATGTGCGATAACGCCGCGCCGTCGACTCCGATGTGGCGGGCGGCGAACGCGGATTCGGTGGGCTGAAAATCCATGGGCTCGGGCATGACGGGCACTCCTGACTCGGGCGGACGAAGCTGCTACGTCCTCTCCCTCTGTCGTGGATGCCTGAGAGATTCGGCGAGCCGGCAGGCCGCCTTTCCCCGTGGGCGGGCGGCCGCAAGGGCCGCCACTTTCCAGAGGCATCGTGTCCCGGCGCGGTCCGGGTGCCTGAGAGATTGACGGAGAGGTGCTGCTCCTTCGGCGCCCGCGACTGGCTGCCGCGGAGCTCTCCCGCACCGGAACGATGCGTTGTCCAGTCTAGCCCTCAGAGGGCCCGATATGCCCCGCGACGGGCTGGATGTCGTGGCTGACCGCAGCGGCGCGTGTCAGCCGATCTTGCGGTCGCGGCTCTTGCGCCGCGAGGCCAACTCGTCTTCGGGTTCGGCGATCGACTCGCCGCCGTCAGCCCGCTCCCCGGGGAAGTCGGCGATCGCGCCGGTGAGCTCGCGCATCGCACCGCTGACCGCGATGCCGAACACTCCCTGACCGCCCTGCAGAAGGTCGACCACCTCTTCGGCCGAGGTGCACTCGTAGACCGTGGTGCCATCGGAGAACAGTGTGATGTTGGCGAGGTCCTGAACACCGCGCTGACGGAGGTGATCGACGGCCACCCGGATGTTATGCAGTGAGATGCCGGTGTCGAGCAGTCGCTTGACGATCTTCAGGACGAGGATGTCCTTGAACGAATAGAGCCGCTGGCTTCCGGAACCGGCCGCACCGCGGATGGAGGGCACCACCAGAGACGTGCGCGCCCAATAGTCCAACTGTCGGTAGGTGATTCCGGCGATCTGGCAGGCGCTGGGCCCGCGGTATCCGACCAGTTCGTCGGGCAGTGAGTCGTCGGGGAACAAGCCGCCCTGTACCGGGGCCGCAACCGGGGCCGGGGCCGGAGCATCACCGTCGAAGGTGCTGGTGACGGAGAGGTCGAGTTGTTCCTGACGTGGCTCGTCGCCCACGGTGGTTGTCCTCTCGCCGTTCCAACCGGTGACCCGCCGCCCAGCGCCGCCCGGAGTGGTTCGAGCATACGCCTTGTCGACCTGCCATCGTGCGCCTGCGGCACCGCAAGACACGCATGTCGAGTATGGCGGGCGCGGGGGGTGCGGGCCGGTATCCGGTTGGCGTGTCGGGATGGCACTGACCGAGATGAGACGCATCCGTGATCAAGGCCGCAGGTGGGCGGCAGGTGGGGCGAGAAAAGCGCCTAGCCGGCTTTGAAATCGTCCGGCGAGACGCTGTCGAGGAACTCCTTGAACTTCTCGACCTCGTCCTCCCGGACCGTGCCGGCCGATTCCTCGTCGTTGTCGTCGGGCATCATCAGCCCCGCCTCGTCGAGGACGGCCTCCTCGACGAAGATCGGAACACCCATCCGCAGCGCGATGGCGACCGAGTCCGACGGCCGCGCCGAGACCCGGACGTCCTGATCGAAGACGAGGTCGGCGTAGAACGTCCCCTCCTGCAGATCAACAATCCGCACTTCCTTGAGCGAATGCCCAAGGGCGCCAATGACATCGCCGAACAGATCGTGGGTGAGCGGACGTGCCGGCTCGACACCCTGCTGCTCGAGGATGATGGCGTTCGCCTCGTTGGGCCCGATCCAGATCGGGAGGTAGCGATCCCCGGTGGACTCGCGCAGTAACAGAACGGGCTGGTTAGCGGGCTGTTCCACCCTGATGCCGACGACTCGAACCTCAGCCATGTCCCTCTGCCACCTCCGCGACTGCCGTCCTCGCCACACCCCCGTGGAAAGTCTAGTCCTCAGCGATCCAGTACGTCGCGTACGGCCGACTTGATCAGCGAGGTGTGCAGGGTGATGGCCAGCGCGGCGACCTCGCGGGCCAAGTCATCGGCGCGATCCCGGGCGCCGGTGGTGCCCGCTTTGCCGACCGGCCCGGCGATCTGCGCGATCAGATCGGACTGGCGATCGGCGGCGGACCGGAACGCGCGCAGGTGACGGGGCTCCACCCCGTACTCCGCGAGCGCCCCGGCGCACTGCGCGATGACCACGGCGTGCTCGTCGAAGAACCCACCGGGTCCGGTGGTGATGACACCCGCCTTGCACAGCGCCGCGATCAGTTCGGCGCCGACTCCGGAGCGTTCGAGCAGGTCCTCCCGGCGCAGCCGGGCCGGCGTGGGCGCGGCGGCGGCCGGCTCTCCGGCGGTATCCGGGCCGTCATCGCCCACCGGCACCAGCCGGGGTGCGGGGTACGCCGAGCCGTACTGGGGCAGTTGCCCGTCGGGCTGGGCGTCGAGTTGCGCCTTGATGACCTTCAGGGGGAGGTAGTTGTCCCGCTGGGCGGTGAGGACGAACCGAAGCCGAGCGCAGTCGTAGGCGGTGAAACGCCGGTAGCCCGATGGGCTGCGCTGCGGGGTGAGCAGACCCTCGGCTTCCAGGAACCGGATCTTGGAGATCGTCACGTCCGGGAATTCGGGGCGCAGCAGGTCCAGGACCGCTCCGATCGACATCCCGGCAAGGCCAGGGGCGTCAGGCGCTGTCACTGTCCGCGGCGGGCTTCGGTCCGGTCAGGAACACCAGCCGGAATTTGCCGATCTGCACCTCGTCGCCGTTGGCGAGGGTGGCCGAATCGACCGGTTCCCGGTTGACGTAGGTGCCGTTGAGGCTGCCGACGTCGACGACCTGGAACTCCCCGCCGTCGAGGCGGAACTCGGCGTGGCGGCGGCTGACGGTCACGTCGTCGAGGAAGATGTCGGAATCGGGATGCCGGCCGGCCGAGGTGGTCGGCTGGTCGAGCAGGAAGCGGGAACCGGCGTTGGGGCCGCGTTTGACGACCATCAGCGCCGAGCCCACCGGCAGGCCTTCAACCCCGGACACCGCGGTCTCCCCCGCGGGTCCGGCCGGAGCGTCGAGGTCGTTGAGGAAGTCGGCGCGGAAGACGGAGGTCGTCTCGACCGTGACCTCATCAGAGGTGTCGTCGGTCCCGGACCGCCGATCGTTCTCCGTCAACCCGCCACTCCTGTTCGCGACTGAAACCACTGAACTCGAGCTCTCGACTCGACCGTACCGTGCGAACCTCCGCGATTGGTGGCCTACGTCAGAGTTCCCCGATAGCCATCCGCGTCGAGTAGCGCACTCAACCCTTGCTGGAGGGTATCGCCGTCGGCCTGCAGCTCCAAGAGCCACCCCTGGCCGTAGGGGTCGGAGTTGATCAGTGACGGGTTGCCTTCCAACTCGGCGTTGACCGCGACCACCGTCGCCGTGATCGGGGCGTAGAGGTCCGATACCGACTTGGTGGACTCGACCTCGCCGAAGGCCTCCCCGGCGGCGACCTTGGTGCCGACATCGGGTAACTGCACATAGACCACGTCGCCGAGGGACGACTGTGCGAAGTCGGTGATGCCGACGCGCACCGTGTCATCGGCGGTGCGGCTGATCCATTCGTGCTCGGCGGTGTAGCGCAGATCGGCGGGAACGTCGCTCACGGGGCTCCTCGGGGTGTGGGGCGGCGATAGGGGGTGCCGCTGAGCGTATTGGCGCGTTTCCGGTTGCCGCAAGGCGGCGTCGAACGGCGAATGCCTCAGAGCGCCTGCACTGATGCCTTCGGCAGCCGGCGCACCACTAGTCGCACCTGAATCAGGTACAGCACCGCCGACCACAGGTACATGCCGATTCCCCAGATCACGAAAGCCCAGCCGGTTGCACCGATCACCTTGCTCCACAACGCATCCCACTGACCCAGCAGAATGAGGGGAAAACCGGACATCAATGCGAATGTGGCGGCCTTGCCGATGTAGGTCACCGGCAGTGCGGCGACTCCCCGGCCGCGCACGATCGGCAACGTCGCAGCGAGCAGAAGGTCGCGGCCGAGCAGGATTGCGACCACCGCCCACGGAATGACCCCGGCCAGCGCCAGCCCGACCGGGACGGTGATCATGTAGATCCGGTCCACCAGCGGGTCGAGCAACTCCCCCAGCCGGGAGGACTGGTTGGGCACCAGGCGGGCGATCTTCCCGTCGGCCCAATCCGATATGCCGCTGAACATCAGGATGGCCACGGCCGGCGCGAAGGCCCGGGGGACCAGCAGCAGGTACACGAACACCGGCACGAGCAGCAGCCGGATGACGCTGAGGACGTTGGGGATCGTCAGAACCCGGCTCTGCATGCTGATAAAAACTATCGGTCGCTGCGCTAGCGGAAGACTCCGGGCAGGCTCAGCGCCGACATGGCGTCCTCGCGCAGCGGGTTGTCGTGGACCATATATGTCCAAGTCGAGGTGGGCCGGGCCAGTTTCGACAGGTCCAGGCCGGGTTCGCCATCGAGAAGATTGGCGGTCTCGAAGGTCTGCTGCGATGCCTCGATGGCATCGGCGGCCAGGTGGGCGAACGCGTCGACGGCGAGCCGATGGAATTCGTCGAGCGGATTCTGCCGTCCCAGCGCCCTCAGGTGGATGCTCTCCCGCATATCGGCGAGGTAGGCCAGATGATCGGCCCATCCGCGGTCGAGGTGGTAGAGCATGATCTGGCGGCAGATCCGTACGAGGTCGTCGTCGCAAAGGTGTTCGGCCAGTTCGTCATAGCGCTGCGGCGCCAGTTCGCGGAGCTCGTCGCGGGCGGCTGCGGTGCTCAGCAGGGTGTTACGCCGCTCCACCAGGATGGAGCGCTGCTGTGCGGTCAGCTGGTTGTATCTCCAGGTGTTGGCGTGGACATCCAGCAGGCGGCCTTCGGCGACGCGCTGTGCATGGTCGAGCAGCCCGGCCGCTTTCACGCTGGTGATCCGGCCGGTGTCGTCGCACTCCATCGGCAGCTTGGCCGGCTCGATGTGGGCGGTGACGACATCGTCCTCCCAGCTCGTGAAGAACACCGACGATCCTGGATCGCCCTGCCGACCGGCGCGGCCGCGCAGTTGGTTGTCCAGACGCTCGGTGCGGTGCCGGCCGGTGCCCACGACGTGCAGGCCGCCCAGTGCTCCCACGGCGTCCCTGTCGGCCTCGGTGGCCTCCGATCCGCCGAGTCGGATGTCGGTGCCGCGACCGGCCATCTGCGTCGACACCGTCACCGCCGCCAACTTGCCGGCTTCGGCGATGACGTGCGCCTCCTCCTCGTCGTTCTTGGCGTTGAGCACCACGGCGGGCACACCGCGGCGCAGCAGCCTGGCGCACAGATCCTCGGATTCGGCGACATCGTGGGTGCCGACCAGGATCGGCTGCCCGGTGGCGTGCGCCTCGATGATGTGGTCGACGACGGCATCGTTCTTGGCCGCGGCGCTGACGTAGACCCGGTCGGGTTCGTCCACTCTGATGTTGGGGGTGTTGGGCGGTATCGGGGAAACGCTCAGGGAGTAGAACTGGCGCAACTGCTCGCCGGCGGCCAGCGCCGTGCCGGTCATGCCGCTGACCGTCGGGTAGCGGTTGATCAGGGCCTGCACCGTGATGGTGTCGAGCACCTCGCCGGTCTCGGTGGTCTCGATTCCCTCCTTGGCTTCGACGGCCGCCTGCAGTCCGTCGGGCCAGCGCTGCAGCGTGGCGATCCGGCCGCGGGAGGCGTTGATCAACTGCACCGCACCGTCGCGGACGATGTAGTGCACGTCGCGCTGCAGCAGCACGTGGGCGTGCAGGGCCACGTTCACCTCGGTGAGCGTGGAGGTGACGTGCTCCTCGGAGTACATGTCGATACCGCCGAGGGCCTTCTCCAGCTTCTGCGCGCCGGACTCGGTCAGATGCACGTTTCGGTTGTCGGCGTCGGTGTCGTAGTCCTCCCCGGCGGTCAGCCGGCCCACCAGGTCCACGACCTCCAGCCGCGGGGTCTCACGGTGTGTGGTGCCTGCCAGCACCAGCGGCACCAGCGCCTCGTCGACGAGCACCGAGTCCGCCTCATCGATCAGGGCGACATCGGGATTGGGCGAGACCAGATCGGAGATGTCGGTGACGAGTTGGTCGCGCAGCACGTCGAAGCCGATCTCGTTCACCGAGGCGTACGTGACATCGCACGTATAGGCGGCGCGGCGCTGCGCGGGTGTGGAGTCGGCCGTGATCCAGCCGACCGTCAGACCCAGCGCTTCGATGATCGGACCCATCCACTCGGCGTCGCGGCGGGCAAGGTAGTCGTTGATGGTCACGACGTGGACGTTGCGGCCACCGAGCGCGTAGCCGGCGGCGGCGATGGCGCCGGACAGTGTCTTGCCCTCGCCGGTGGCCATCTCGATCACATCGCCGGCCATCATGCGCACCGCGCCGAGCAGCTGCACATCGAAGGGGCGCAGTCCGGTCGTCCGCTGCGCCGCCTCCCGGGCGATCGCGAGGAATTGCGGAATGTCCGCTGAGTCGGCGAGCTTGTCGAGGTTGAGCAATCGCGCGGCCTTGGCCAGCTGTTCGTCGTCAAGGCCCTCGGCCTTAGCGTCGAACTCCGCCGAGGCGGTGACCTCGGTCATCGACTCGGCCTTGACCTTGTCGGTGTTCGCACCGAGCAATCGCCAGAAGCCCCGACTCAGACGACCCTGGCCGGTAGGACTCCCTGATGAACTCTTCGCCACCCACTCAACGTTACCGGCCTGCTCACGCCAGATTCGACCGGCGCGGGTAGGCCACCGCGGGGGCGGTCAGCCTAAACACCGTGGCCCGCCCAGCGGGGGTGCTGCCCGCAGCCCGCTGCTGGGGTAGCTTTCGCCACGGAGACTGCCGATGCAGGACAGGAGAGCGCGTTGGAGGAATACAAGTCATCACTGGACTGGGGGGCCGAACTCGTCCCGTCGCTGATGTGGATCCTCAAATACTGGGCGGGCGCGGCGGCCATCACCCTGGTCGTGCTGTTTCTGCTCGGCCGATTCACCGTGTGGGGCCGGCAGTACTGGCGGATCACCGGCGAGTACTTCCGGGGCCGGGACTCGGTCCGGATCTGGATCTGGCTGGCGGCACTGCTGCTGTCGGTGATCATCCTGGTCCGGATCAACGTGCTGCTGAGCTATTTCGGCAATGACCTCTACACCGCGTTACAGGTCGCCTTCGAGGCCACCAGTGCCGGAGAGCAGCGCATCCGCGACGGCGCGATCTCCGGCTTCTGGACCGCCCTGGGCATCTTCGGCATCCTGGCCACCATTTACATCAGCATGGTGATGCTCGACATCTACATCACCCAGCGGTTCATCATCCGGTGGCGCACCTGGCTCACCTATCGGCTGACCGGCGCCTGGCTCGGTGACCACGCCTACTACCGCGGCCGGTTCACCGACGCCCAGACCGACAACCCCGATCAGCGCATCCAGCAGGACATCGACATCTTCACCACGGGGGTCGGCGGTACACCCAACAGCCCCACGATTGGCACCGGTTCGATACTGCTGTTCGGCGCGATCTCCTCGGTGGCCACCGTGCTGGCGTTCATCCCCATTCTGTGGAGCTTGTCCTTCGACTTGACGGTCTTCGGCGTGACGCTGCCCAAGGCGCTGTTCTGGGTGGC
>JBFYOQ010000178.1:0-7403 GCA_041303735.1 Mycobacterium sp. | reverse complement strand
CTGCGGGGCACCTTGTAGTCGGCCAACCGCTCGGCGACGAAGGCGGCGACGCCGGCCTCGTCGAGGACTGTCCCGTCGAGACCTAAGTCGCCGGAGGCGTGCACCAGTGCGTGCGGGACCTGCCCGAGATCGGTGTGCGGGACGCCGACGACCAGGCAGGACAGCACCGCCGGATGTTCGGCCAACGCGTTCTCGATCTCCGCGGGGTAGACGTTGCGCCCGCCGACGGTGAACATGTCGACCCGCCGGTCGGCGAGGTAGAGGTAGCCCTCGTCGTCGAACCAGCCGAGGTCGCCGAGGGAGTCCCAGGCCCCCAGCGCGTCGCGGTGCTGCTTGGCGGTGCTGCCGATGTAGCGGTAGGTCGGTTTGCCGCCCGCCTTGGGGCGCATGTAGATCTCCCCGACGACCCCGGGCGGGCACTCCTGCCCGTTCTCGTCGAGCACTCTCATCTCGCCGGTCACCACCCGGCCCACCGACCCGCGGTGTGTCAGCCATTCGGTGCCGCTGATGAAGGTCAGCGCCTGAAGTTCGGTGCCGCCGTAAAGTTCCCACACCACGTCCGGGCCGAGGATCTCGATCCAGGCCTCCTTGACAGACGGTGGGCACGGCGCCGCCAGATGCCACCACCGGGTCACCGACGACAGGTCGTAGGAGCCCCGGTGGGCAGGAGCGGAGCGACCCGGGGTCTGATCTTGGTCAGCCCGGTAGACCGGCAGCAGTCGCTGCATGATCGTCGGCACGGTCGCCAGGTAGTTGACCCGGTAGTCGGTGATGAGCCGCAGGAACTCCTGCGGGTCGAATCGGCTCATCAGCACCAGGTGCTGACCGGTGGCCAGTGCGGTGGTGGCCGAGGTGAACCCGGTGTTGTGGCTCAGCGGCACTGACACCAGTTGCGTGTCGCTTGCGCGGTTGCCCATCATGGCCGCCACCACGTCCCCGGCGAACCGCCCGTTCACGCCGGCCTCGATCAGCTTCGGCCTGCCGGTGCTGCCGCCGGATGCCATCGACTTCAGTGCGGGTGAAACAGCTTCGGGCAGTGCGGCATCCGAGACGTGGGGCCCGGGCTGGAAATCTCCGGGCACTGAGGGAACCCGTCCGCGAGGGTCCGGACGGCCGACCAGCAGGGCCCGCTCCCGCAGATCCAGGAGGTGGCCGTACTCCACATCCGGCAGCCGTGACGACAGCGGCTGCGGGATCGCGCCGAGCTTCCAGGTCGCGACGACGGCGGTCACCCACTCGATGGAGTTGGGCAACGCGATGGTGACGTAATCGCCGTGGCGCACGCCGAGTTCGGCGTAACCGCGGGCCAGCCGGTTGGTCACCGATTCCAATTCGCCGCGGGTGAGCGTGCGGCCGTTATGCGTCAGAGCCGGAGCGTCCGGGTTCTGGGCGGCGAGTCGGCTCATCGCGGTTCCGATCGGCGGAACCGGATGCTCGTCGTCGCTCCGGGTCACTGGTAGGCGCCCCCGTGGCTGAAGATGGCGCGCGGGTTGTCCACCAGCATGGTGGTGATCTGCTCCTCGGTCACACCGCGTGCGCGCAACGCGGGCAGGACGTCGTTGTGGATGTGCAGATAGTGCCAGTTGGGCAGCACCACCGGCAGCGCGGCCTCGGGCAGCCAATCCATGAAGCAGGCGGCGTCGTGGGCCAGCACCATCTTGTCGGCGTGGCCGCGCTCACACATATTCGCGACGGTGCCGACGCGGTCGGAGAAGCTCAGGATGTTGTCCAGGCCGAAGCGATCCATGCCCAGATACGAACCGGCGGCGACCAATTCCTCGAGGTAGTCGAGGTCGGTGGTGTCCCCGCTGTGGCCGATGATCACCCGGTGAAGGTCGACGCCCTCTTCGGCGAAGATACGTTGCTGATCGAGTCCGCGCCGGGTGTGCGCGTGGGTGTGGGTGGTGATCGGCACGCCGGTGGCCCGGTGAGCCTGGGCGACCGCCCGCAGCACCCGCTCCACCCCGGGGGTGAGGCCGGGCTCGTCGGTGGCGCATTTCAGGATCGCCGCCTTGACGCCGGTTCCGGCGATGCCCTCGGTGATGTCGCGGACGAACATGTCGACCATCACCTCGTCGCCGCCCAGCGCCGTACCCGGACCGGTGAAGTGGAAGTACATCGGGACGTCGTTGTAGGTGTAGACACCGGTGGCCACGACGATGTTGAGGTCGGTGCGCGCGGCGATCCGCTGGATGCGCGGGATGTAGCGGCCCAGTCCGATGACGGTCGGGTCGACGATCGTATCCACGCCGATCGCCTTGAGCGCGTTGAGTTTCTCGACCGCGGCTTCCTCGCGGGCCTGCTCGTCGCCCCATGCCTCCGGATAGTTGTCGATGATCTCCGGCGACAGCACGAAGACATGTTCATGCATCAGGGTGACGCCCATATCGGCCGTCGGTATTGATCCGCGCACGGTGTCCACTTCCACGCCCATGCCTGCGACCCTACGGCGAAGCAGTTGTGGCCGTATCGGTTTGATCGGTACGCCGGAATGTCAGCAGCGACGCGCCCAGCGCGCCGAGAGCGATGAGCGCGGGCAGTTGCACCCATGGTGAATAGCCGATGTAGCCGTCGACCGAGCGCCACGGGTAGCGCGACAGCAGCACCCCGGCGGTGATGAGACCGGCCGGCACCGTCAGCAGTGTCAGCCGGTCCCGCAGTCGCTGCCGGTGCCGCAGCAGGTAGCCGGTGAGTAATGCGCCGCCGAAGACCGCGAACCCGCCGGCACCGCCGATCAGTGCGCCGGCGCCCAGTACCCCCGCACCCGCTGCCCATCGGGGCGACCACGGCCGCGGTGCGGCATCGGGCGCGCGTCGCCGCAGCGCCGGAACCAGCGCGAGCGCGAGCAGCACCGGCAGCAGGGCCAAGCCGATGATCAGCCCCGCCCGGTAGCCGCCGTTGGATGTGAAGCTCAGCGTCACCGTTCCGGCGGCGCCGCCCGGTACCACCCACCCCTGCTGCCAGCCGTTGACCACGATCGGTGTCAGGGTGGCGCCGTCGGGAGTGCGTGCCGCCCATCCCGGGTTGACGCTCTCGGGCACCACCAGGATGCGGGCGGTCGCCGACCGTGACAGCGAGATCTCGCGGCGGGCCGGCGACCAGGCCGCGATATCAGCCGGAGTCGTTGTCGCCGTGGCTAATCGGTCGGTCAGCGGACCCGACAGTTGCACGCCGTCGGTGATGAACGCCTCGCCCGGACTGATGAGCAGTTCCTGCTCACCCGGCCGTAGGGCGATGGGCGTGGGGTCACACGGGCGGGCTGGAATCGGGTCGCCGCCCAGCAACGCCGCGACGGTCGTGGACACCGAGGTCTGCACGAACCGCCCGGACACCGCGAGCAGCGGCCCCTGCCCGCAGGACAGTTCGACCCGCCGCGATCGGTTGGCTGCCGCGTCGGCCGCGCCGAGGGGGGCACCGCCGGCTCCCAGCACGGTGACCTCTGCGAGCCCCGGTGGCTTGAGCTGATCAAAGCCCAGCGCCGTGCGGTCGATGACGTCATCCCACTCGAGCAGGCTGATGCGCACCGTCCCGGTGACCCGTGGTCGCACCGGGACGGTCTGCGTCCCGGCTCCGCTGTCCAGCGTCCGTACCTGCGGGCCGTCGCCGAGGTCGATCGCCACCAGGGTGGGGTGGGTCGGCACCGGTGATGTGCTCGGCGTGATGCGCAGCGCGGTCACCTCTGCGGGCCGCGGAAGGGTGAGGGTCAGAGTCGGCGCCGACCGGTACTGGACCACGCTCTGCGATGCCGTCCACGAGGTCCGCGGATCGCCGTCGGCGGCGGCGTAGGCCGACCCCGCGATGTCGATGAGATCCGCGTCGCCGGTGGCCCGGGTGCTGCCCGGCGCGGCCACCAGGTCGGCGAGCCGGGGACCCTGCCGGGCCCGGACCCATACCGTGGGGACGACGTCCATGGCGGCGGGCACGGTGAGCGTGCGACTCAGCGTGACCGGCTCCTCGGGGGCCAGTGTCATCGAGGCCGCGCATGCGACGCCGTCGGGGGAGTCGGCGCAGCCGGCACGGCCCAGCAGTTCGGACCCGAGATCCCAGGCGGCCACCGGGGATCCGGCGGGCGGGGCGGGAACCACGACGGTGTGCCTCAGATCGACGGGGTTGGCGAATCCGGAGGCGTCGTACTGGGTGACGGACAACTCGGTGATGCCGAACTGCACACCCGAGGACCCGTCATCGGTCCCGACGGCGGTGATCCGCACCCAGGGTGTCTCCCCGTACGGCAGGGCCACCGTCAACGGAACTCCGGGCTCGTCGAAGCCGACGGTGGTGGTGCCACCGGTGGTGGACACCTGGATCTTGCGCACCTGGGCGCCCACCGCGGTCGCACTCGGGGTGAGGGTGAGCGCGGCATTGGTGATGGGACGGTCGAAGTCGATCTGCAGCCACTGGCCCAGCGCCGGCTGCAGCGCGTTGGACACCCAGGCGGTGGCGGGGTCGCGATCCACCGCGGCGACCGGGCCGCTGGCCGGGGCGACGGTGGGCAGCGTGGTGGCATCCGAGGACGAACTCGACGCGCTGAGTCGCCCGCCGGACCATCGGCCGCTCACCAGCGGTGCGCCCGGTACCGGATAGTCCGGTACCCGGTTGAAGGTGGTGCGCCGGTCCCCAGGGGCACGCACCGCCGAGGAGTGGTCATCCACCCGGCCGTAGTCGGTCTCCCGGTCCACCGGGGTGTCGGTGACGATCACCCCGTCCCCGGCCGGGGTGCCCAGCCCCGCCTGTCGGGCGTCGGAGAGCAGCAGCATCGGCCCGAGTGGGGGCTGGCGCAGTAACCGGCGGCGCTCATCGATCCGCAGCAGCGATTCCGGCCCGCCGGCGACGCGCACCGGGGCGGCGGCATCGGTGAGGTACGGCGCACCCGGCCGCACGCCCGCGCCGGCTTCGGCCGGGCCTGCGGGGCTCACCCGGTAAATCTGGATGGCCTTGAACATCGGGCGCAGCCCGCTGTCGGTGACGAAGCCCTCGACGGTTCCGGGCCCGACGGGCTCACCGAACTCGGCGACCTTGACCAGGCCCGGTGAGCCGTCGATGGCACGATGCACCAGCAGCGGCCGCGCCGAGCGGGAGTCCTGCGGATCGAGGTCATTGCGCACCACCACATAGGAGATGCCCTGCCGGGCTAGGGTGTCGGCCAGTCCGGCCGACGGCCGCCCGGCGGCCATCAGGCGCTGCACCGAATCCAGCGCGCGGATGGTCTGCGGGGGAGTCAGCGGAATGGAATCCCTGACCCCCCAGGGTGATTCGCCCAGAACCTGCAGCGGCTCATCGTGGGTGTTGCCCCATAGCTGATTGGCGAAGGGAGCACCCGGCACCACCAGTACGCGTCCCGGTGTGGGGCCGCCGGTGTTGTGCTCGGTGAGCCAGTCGGCGGTTTGATGCCAGTAGTCGGGGATGGCCGTGAAGGCTCCCGATGGGGTGAGCCGGCCGGTCCAGGCCAGACTGGTGGCCACCGCCAGCGCGGTGAGCACGACGACACCCACCGCCACGCGCTTGTCGTTCTCGGGATAGGCGAAGGAACGGACCCACACCCGCCGGGCGACGCTGCCCGGCAATGGGATTCGGCCCAGCAGGTGCGCGAGGCCGAGGACGATCGGGATGCGGATCACCGGTTCCAGCTTGTGTACGTTGCGCAGCGGTGCGCCGGCGCCGTCGAGGAAGAGCTGGACCTGGTGGCCCACCGGCGAACCCAGTGCGCCGGTGTAGCCGGCGGTCACCAGAATCAGGCCGATCACCAGCATCGTCACCAGATGCCCGCGCGCGGGCATCGACCGCAGGGCCAGGCCGGCCAGTCCGCCGGCGGCTACCAGAATTGTGGCCAGCACCAGGGCCGGCTGAGTCACCAGCGACGCGGCCGCGGTGGAGTTCGGCGCCACGAACGGCGTCCACGCGGACGTCCCGCGGATCACCTCGGTCAGCGACGTCCACTGTGTGGTCACCCCGGAGGACTCGATGAAGTCCAGGAACGGCGGACTGACCCGGCCCAGCGACAGCAGCGCCACCACCCACCACGTCACCGCCAGCGTCGAGGCCAGCGCCCACCAGCCGGTGAACCGCCACCACAGTCGGTTCGGGCGATGGCACGCCCACCAGATCACCGCGGGCAGGCAGGCGGCCAGGCTGGCCACCGCGTTCACCGCACCCATCAGCGCCAGGGCGATGCCGGCCCGCGCGGCCAGCACCCGCAGCGACGGCGGGTCAGGGCCGCGCGTGGGACCCGACCGGGGACTTAGCGCCAGGATCACCGGCAGCAGCACCCAGGGCGCCAGCATCATCGGCAGCGTCTCCGAGGAGATGGAGCCCAGCGTGGTCAGTACGCGAGGCGACAGCGCGAAGGCCGCCGCCGCGATGAGGCGCGATGTTCGGGTGCCGATGCCCAGTGCCTCGGCCACCCGGAGCAGGCCCCAGCACCCGGCGGTCAGCAGCACCGCCCACCACAACCGCTGGGTCACCCACCCGGGCAGCCCGATCCCGTGACCGATCAGGAAGAACGTCCCGTGCGGAAAGAGGTAGCCGTAGGCCTGGTTCTGCACCTGCCCGAAGGGCAGGTCGCTGTTCCACAACGTGGCAGCGCGGGCCAGGAACCGCAGCGGGTTGGCGGTCAGATCGAGCTTGGTGTCCGGAGCCGTCAGGCCGGGCGATTGCGCAAAACAGAGCACCAGGGCCACCGCGAAAACTCCGCCCAGCCACCGTCGGGAGAGCCGCTCGCCCTCCGGTAGGGGCGGGGAGGCGGTGATCGTGCTCAGGCTAGCCGCGGTTGCCGTACTCGACCCGGTTCAGCACCGAGGAGGCCGGATCCCCCGGCGCGACCGGGGGCTTGGTGTCCTGCTGAATCATCAGCGTCACCCCGAACACCGAGGCGGCGCCGAGGAGCAGGCCGACCACGGTGCTGGCGGCTGCGGGCACTACGAATCTGGTCACAGTCGCCCTCCTTGCGGTCGCCGATGATGCCGTGCGCTCAGATCAACAGACTGGTCAACCACGCAGGTCAACCACCCCGCTCAACCCCGCTGGCCAACCTAGCATGCGACGCGCGGCGCACCGAGTCCGGTTGGACTTGCGCGAGCGCCGTGACAGCATGACTTCATGGTTCCCAGCGTGCTGTCTCTTCGCGCAATTGCCGCCGTCGCCGCGGTGCCCCTGGTCGTCGCGGGCTGCACCGCCCCGACACCCCGGTCGCAGTCGGCGCCGTCGGTCCAGGTCACCTCGCCGGCCAGTGGTGCGGCCGCTCCGATGGCCGGATCGATTCCGATGCCCGCCGCACCCGCGCCGCCGGCCTGCGGGGACGGCGCGGCGTTGCTGGCGTCGATGTCCACCCGCGACAAACTCGCACAGTTGCTCATGGTCGGTGTGCGGGACGGCGCCGATGCGCGCGCCGTGGTCAGCAACTTTTC
>JBFYOQ010000177.1:0-14653 GCA_041303735.1 Mycobacterium sp. | reverse complement strand
CCGGGACGTCGCTGTCGCGCAACGTCGTCACCTACGAGGAGCAGATCCTCGACCGCGACCTGCCGCGCTCGATCATCATCGCCGGCGCCGGTGCCATCGGCATGGAGTTCGCCTACGTCATGGTCAACTACGGCGTTGACGTCACCATCGTCGAGTTCCTGCCCCGCGCGCTGCCCAACGAGGACGCCGAGGTCTCCAAGGAGATCGAGAAGCAGTACAAGAAGCTCGGCGTGAAGATTCTGACCGGTACCAAGGTGGAGTCCATCACCGATGACGGCGCCCAGGTCACCGTCGTGGTCAGCAAGGACGGAAAGACCGAGGAACTCAAGGCCGACAGGGTGATGCAGGCCATCGGGTTCGCTCCCAACGTCTCCGGCTTCGGGCTGGAGAACACCGGGGTGGCGCTGACCGACCGCGGTGCCATCGCGATCGACGACTACATGCGCACCAACGTTGCGCACATCTACGCAATCGGTGACGTCACCTCCAAGCTGCAACTCGCCCACGTCGCCGAGGCGATGGGCGTGGTCGCCGCGGAAACCATCGGCGGCGCAGAGACACTGGCACTCGGTGATTACCGGATGATGCCGCGGGCCACCTTCTGCCAGCCGCAGGTCGCCAGCTTCGGCCTGACCGAACAGCAGGCCCGCGACGAGGGCTACGACGTGAAGGTCGCGAAGTTCCCCTTCACCGCCAACGGCAAGGCGCACGGTCTGGCCGATCCCACCGGCTTCGTCAAGGTGATCGCCGACGCGAAGTACGGCGAACTGCTCGGGGCGCATCTGATCGGTCCGGACGTCTCGGAGTTGATCCCCGAACTCACTCTCGCGCAGAAGTGGGACCTCACCGTTAACGAACTCAGCAGAAACGTGCACATCCACCCGACGCTGTCCGAGGCGCTCCAGGAGTGCTTCCACGGCCTCGCCGGTCACATGATCAACTTCTGAAAACCGTTGGCGTGAGGCAGCTCGTCGTCGCCGGTGTCGGCGGTGTGCTCATCGGTCACATCGTGTGGCTGCTCGCAATCTCCATCGCCAGACGGGCACCGTCGGTACCTACCGCGGTGCTGGTGCTGTCCGCGGTGCTGCTGCTCGCGTCGGGCTGGTTGGGATATCAGGCGTGGCAGTGTTACCAGCGCAAGGATCTGACCCGGGCGGCGTTCCTGGCCGGCCTGACGGTCTCGCCGGTGATCTTCACGGTGATCGTGCTCGGGGTCACTTACCTCTGATCCTGCGACTGTGGCCGCACGGAATCTGTCGGACCCACTCAGTAAAATCGAACACATGTTCGGAACTGATGGTCAGCTCATCGACGCGATGGGCGACGCTGCACGTGCTGAATCGGGTGCGATAGCGCGACGCCTGGCCGCGGTGGGGGAGTTGTACGCGCGCCGCGCGCTGGAGTGGAAGGACCGCCAACTGTGGTGCGCCGACCCGTTCGAAGCTGTGGCCGCTGAGGTCTCCGCCGCGCAGAACATCAGTCGCGGCAGGGCGGCCACCCAGATCAGGTATGCCCGGGAACTGCGGGAGCGTCTGCCGAAGATCGCCGCACTGTTCTCCGAGGGCGCTATCGACTTCCGGATGGTGTCGACGATCATCAATCGGACATCAAACGTGGAGGACTGCGTGATCGCCGACGTCGATGTTGCGGTGGCGAACCTGGCCGCTGCCTGGATGAAACTTTCCGGCCCGAAGCTCGCCGATCGCATCGATGCGCTGATCGCCGGCTTCGATCCCAACGGCGTGCGCGTCCCGCCGGAAGTCGACGCGAATCGGTACGTCGAGGTCGGTCCGACCACTCCGGGTATGGGCGGTATCTGGGCCAACGTCCATGCCGCCGATGCGGCGGCTTTCGACGCCCGTCTGGATGCCCTCGCGGCCACGGTGTGTGCCAGCGATCCTCGAACGGGGATGCAACGCCGCAGCGACGCAGTCGGAGCACTGGCCGCCGGGGCTGACAAGCTGATGTGCGCCTGTGGTTCCCCGGAATGCCCGGTATTGGGTGCCGGGGGCGCAGCGCCCGTGGTGATCCACGTGCTGGCGGAGCAGGGCACCGTCGACGGCACCGGCAGATCGCCGGGATATCTGCCGGGGTTCGGAATTCAGCCCGCGCAGGCCGTGCGCGAGATGAAGTCGACTGCCAAACTCAAGCCACTGGCGCGGCCGGGCGACGATCCCGAAGCGGGGTATCGGCCCTCGGCAGCACTCGCTGAGTTCATCCGGTGGCGGGATCTGACCTGCCGTTGGCCCGGGTGCGATGCCACCGTCTGCGATATCGACCACACCGTGCCCTACCCGAATGGCCCGACTCACCCGTCCAATTGCAAGCTCTATTGCCGGACGCACCACCTTCTCAAGACCTTCTACTGCGGTCCCGGAGGATGGACGGAGCAGCAATCCCCCGACGGCACAGTGACTCTCATCGCACCCACCGGTCACAGGTACACGACGACGCCCGCCGGGGGTGATCTATTCTCCGCGCTATCCGCGCCCTTCGGAGGCCTCGATCCTCCAGCCGGAACCGGCCCAGGTGGGGACAACCGCGGGTTGGCGATGCCCACTCGGCGACAGTCCCGCGACCAGGATCGTCGGGACCGGATCCAACGGGAACGAGGTCGGCGGGCCGCGATCAACGCTCCGCCTGCCCAAGCCGACAGCTAGTCCGGGAAGTCCATCGGAATGCGTAAGGCCGCAAGCATCGCGGCAATCGCATCGTAATGCGCTGCCAGAGCGCAGAATTCGATGATCTGCGGCTTGCTCAGGTGCTTGGTCAACGCGGCGAACGACTCATCGGTGATATCCCGGTTCATCACGAGCTCGTCGGCGGCGGTGAGCAGTGCGCGCTGGCGGTCGGTCAAATCGTCGGCCGTCGGCCCGGCGAAGATCCTCTGCTGCAACGCGGTATCGAGGCCACGCGAGCGCGCCAGACGGCGGTGCTGCTGCAACTCGTATTCCGAGCCGCGCAGATGCCCCACCCGAAGGATCACCAGTTCCTTGTCGGTCTTAGGCAGCTTGCCCCAGTTCAGCAGGACCCCGGAGTAGGGGAGGAAGGACAGGAACAGCAGGCGGTGCCGGCCCAGGGTGGTGAACAGATGCATCTGCGGCGCCCGGATCGAGCGTGCAGCCAGCCGGCAGATGATCCAGTTGAGCCACCCCAACTCCCGTCGGCCACCCGCCGGGATGCGTGCGACCCCGCTCATCAGGAATCGTTGAAGGTCTTCGGCATCCTGACCACCCTAGTGCGAAGCACAGATTGGCAGCCTTGGCAGCGCAAAGTGGTGTGGCATGATCAGCAACCGATGGCCGGTAACGCTCCTGTGAACACCCCGGTGGCTTCTGGCCTGGGGAAAGTGTTGATGCCCGTTCCCGATCCGCATCCCGACGTCTTCGACCGGCAGTGGCCGCTGCGTCCCGCTGATGTCGACCGGTTGGGCCGGCTGCGCATCGACGCCGCGGTCCGCCACATTCAGGACATCGGCCAGGACCAGTTACGCGAGATGGGGCACAACGACACCCATCCACTGTGGATCGTGCGGCGCACCATGCTCGACATCATCCGGCCCATCGAGTACCAGGACATGCTGCGGCTGCGGCGGTGGTGTTCGGGCGCGTCCAACCGGTGGTGCGAGATGCGGGTGCGCATCGACGGCCGCAACGGCGGGCTGATCGAGACCGAGGCGTTCTGGATCAACTTCAACCGCGATACCCAGGGCCCGGCCCGCATCGCCGACGACTTCATGGAAGGTCTGCTGAGGACCACCGACGTCAACCGGTTGCGGTGGAAGTCCTACTTGAAGGCCGGTTCCCGCGAAGACGCCGACGAGATTCGCGAGTTCCCCATCCGAGTCAGCGATATCGACTTCTTCGACCACGTCAACAACTCGGTGTACTGGAAGGTCGTCGAGGAGTTCTTGGCGCCGCACCCGGAATTGCTGGAGGCGCCACTGCGGGTCGCCATCGAACACGACGCCGCGGTGGCCTACGGCGAGCGCCTCGAGGTTCTGCTGCACGTCTACCCGCCCGGATCCACCGACAAGTTCGGGCCGGAGCTCACCGACCGGACTGTCAGAACGCTTACCTACGTCGTCGGTGACGATCCCAAAGCCGTCGCCGCCATCTTCAGGCTCTAGCGGCTCGGCGTTTTCTCCGACCCCGGCGGCGAGCCCGCCTACCTGCGGCTTTTGTTACCGGCCGGTAGCTACGGCGAGTGCAGCGGTTTGACCTGCGAATATCCGTTGTGGGAGGGTGCTCGTTGGCACGCCGGCAAGGGCCGGTGAGGGGGCGAACGCATCCAGGTGAGCGACGTCCCAGCGATCACGCGAAGGAGAGCGTCATGTCTGTTTCCACCGTTGGTAGGCCCAAGAGCGCCGAAGAGATACAGCGCGACTGGGACACCAACCCGCGCTGGACGGGCGTCAACCGCACCTACACCGCGGCCGACGTCATCGCCCTGCAGGGCAGCGTGGTCGAGGAGCAGACGCTGGCCCGCCGCGGCGCGGAGGTGCTGTGGAAGCAACTCCACGACATGGAGTTCGTCAACGCACTGGGTGCGCTCACCGGCAACATGGCGGTTCAGCAGGTCCGCGGCGGACTCAAGGCGATCTACCTCTCCGGCTGGCAGGTCGCCGGTGACGCCAACCTGTCCGGGCACACCTACCCCGACCAGAGCCTCTACCCCGCCAACTCGGTGCCCCAGGTGGTTCGCCGGATCAACAACGCACTGCTGCGCGCCGACGAGATCGCCCAGGTCGAGGGCGACACGTCCATCGACAACTGGCTGGTGCCCATCGTCGCCGACGGCGAGGCGGGCTTCGGCGGCGCGCTCAACGTCTACGAACTTCAGAAGGCGATGATCGCCGCCGGTGTGGCCGGTTCGCACTGGGAGGACCAGCTGGCATCGGAGAAGAAGTGCGGGCACCTCGGTGGCAAGGTGCTCATCCCGACCCAGCAGCACATCCGCACACTGACCTCCGCCCGGTTGGCCGCTGACGTGGCCGACGTGCCGACGGTCGTGATCGCCCGCACCGACGCCGAGGCGGCGACCCTGATCACCTCGGACGTCGACGAGCGCGACCGCCCCTTCATCACCGGCGAGCGCACTTCGGAGGGCTTCTACCGGATCAACAACGGTCTGGCGCCGTGCATCGCCCGTGCCAAGGCCTACGCCCCCTACGCCGACCTCATCTGGATGGAGACCGGCACCCCGGATCTGGAACTGGCGGCTAAGTTCGCCGAGGGTGTCAAGTCGGAGTTCCCCGATCAGCTGCTCGCCTACAACTGCTCCCCGTCGTTTAACTGGAAGCAGCACCTCGACGATGCGACGATCGCCAAGTTCCAAAAAGAGCTGGGTGCAATGGGATTCAAGTTTCAGTTCATCACGCTGGCCGGATTCCACGCGCTGAACTACTCGATGTTCGACCTGGCCTACGGCTACGCCCGCAATCAGATGTCGGCCTACGTCGAGTTGCAGGAGCGCGAGTTCGCGGCTGAGGAGCGCGGATACACCGCCACCAAGCATCAGCGTGAGGTCGGCGCCGGCTACTTCGACCGGATCGCCACCACGGTCGACCCCAACTCGTCGACCACCGCGCTCGCGGGATCGACCGAGGAAGGTCAGTTCCATTAAGTCGGCGGACATCGAGCGCGTCGGCGTCATCGGCGCGGGCCAGATGGGCGGCGGCATCGCCGAGGTCTGCGCCCGCGCCGGCGCCGACGTCGTGGTCTTCGACACCACCGAGGCGCTGACGTCGGCGGGGCGCACCCGGATCGTGAAGTCACTGGAGCGCGGCGTCAGTTCCGGCAAGATCACCGAAGCCGAGCGCGATGGCGCGGTGGGCAAGCTCCGGTTCACCACCACGCTGGCCGACCTCGCCGACCGGCAGCTGGTGATCGAAGCGGTCGTGGAGGACGAGACGGTCAAGGCCGGGATCTTCGCCCAACTCGACGAGATCATCACCGACCCCGAGGCGGTGCTGGCGTCCAACACCTCGAGTATCCCGATCATGAAGCTCGGCGCGGCCACTAAGAATCCGGGGCGGGTTCTCGGTCTGCACTTCTTCAACCCGGTTCCGGTGCTGCCGTTGGTGGAGCTGGTGACCACCCTAGTCACCAGCGAGGCCGCCGCCGCCCGCACCGAGCAGTTCGCCGGCTCGGTCCTGGGCAAGCAGGTGGTCCGCTGCTCGGACCGCTCCGGCTTCGTCGTCAACGCGCTGCTGGTGCCCTACCTGCTCGCGGCCATCCGGATGGTGGAATCCGGTTTCGCCGGCGTCGAGGACGTGGACAAGGCCGTCGTCGCGGGCCTGTCCCATCCGATGGGTCCGCTGCGGCTCTCGGATCTGATCGGCCTGGACACCCTCAAGCTGATCGCGGACAAGATGTTCGAGGAGTTCAAGGAGCCGCTCTACGGCCCGCCGCCGTTGCTGCTGCGCATGGTGGAGGCCGGCCTGCTCGGCAAGAAGTCGGGCCGCGGTTTCTACAGCTACTAGCGGCGCCTCCCGGTGCATCGGTGGATTACCCTGTAGGAGAGTTGGGGGAGGCGGATCGCTGATCCGCCGGCGCTACGGCTGTCCGATTTCGACTCGGTGAAAGGTTAGCTGGCGATGGCAGACGTCGATCCCGGCCTGACTCCCTACTACGAGGAGTCTCAGTCGATCTACGACGTGTCTAATGACTTCTTCGCGCTGTTCCTGGGGCCCACCATGGGCTATACCTGCGGTTATTACGAGCGCGACGATATGACACTCGACGAGTCGCAGAACGCCAAGTTCGACCTCGCTCTGGGAAAGCTCAACCTCGAACCCGGTATGACCCTGCTCGATATCGGCTGCGGCTGGGGCGGGGCGCTGGAGATGGCGGTGCGCAAGTACGACGTCAACGTCATCGGCATCACGTTGAGCAAGGCGCAGTCCGAGTTTGCGCGGGCGCGGTTGGCCAAGCTCGACACCAGCCGTTCGGTGGAGGTGCGGCTGCAGGGCTGGGAGGAGTTCGACGAGCCGGTCGATCGGATCGTCAGCATCGGTGCCTTCGAGGCATTCAAAGCCGACCGCTACCCGGTGTTCTTCGACCGGGCCTACAAGATCCTGCCCAGCGACGGCCGGATGTTGCTGCACACGATCCTGGCTCACACGCAGAAGTTCTTCCGCGACAACGGCATCAAGCTCACCATCAGCGACCTGAAGTTCATGCGGTTCATCGGCTCCGAGATCTTTCCCGGCGGCCAGTTGCCCGCGGTGGAGGATATCGAGCGGCTGGCCGACGGGTCCGGCTTCACCCTCGAGCGCGTCCATCTGCTGCAGCCGCACTACGCGCGGACCCTGGACATGTGGGCGGCAAACCTCGAGGCCAACGCCGGCGAGGCGATCGCGATCACCGACCAGGAGACCTACGACCGGTACATGCGGTACCTGACCGGCTGCGCCGATTTCTTCCGCCGCGGTATCACCAATATCGGCCAGTTCACGCTTGCCAAGGGCTGACCGGACCTGTTAGAGGCCGGCGAGCTTCTTCTTCTCCGCTTCGACGTCGAAATCCGCCGGGGGCCATGACATGTTCATGGCCTTGAGCGCCTCGATCAGCAGTTCGGTGACCGCCAGTCGGCTGTACCACCGCTTGTCGCACGGCACCACGTACCACGGGGCGGCGTCGGTGGAGGTCCGGTCCAGCACCGCCTGGTATGCCTCCTGGTAATCCGGCCACAGCTTGCGCTCGTCGAGGTCGCCGGGGTTGTACTTCCAGTACTTGTCCGGCCGTTCCAGCCGCTCGGCCAGCCGCCTCTTCTGCTCGTCGAGCGAAACGAACATCGCGACCTTCACCAGCGTCATGCCGGAGTCGATGAGTTCGGACTCGAAGGTGTTGATCTCGTCGTAGCGCGTCCCCCACACGTCGGGGGGCACCAGGTTGTGGACCCGCACCACCAGCACGTCCTCGTAATGCGACCGGTCGAACACTCCGATATGCCCGGCCGGTGGCAGCGCTCTGGTGATCCGCCACAGGTAGTGGTGCGCCCGCTCCTCGTCGGTGGGTTTCCCGAAGCTGGTGTAGCGGATGCCCATGGGCGAGCCGGCCCCGACCACGTTCTCGACGATGCCGCCCTTGCCCGCGGTGTCCATGCCTTGGAGCACCAGCAGCACCGAACGCCGGTCGCCCTCCCTGCCGTTGGCGTACAGCATTTCCTGCAGACCGGCGAAGCGCTCATTGCGCGCCTCCGCAATCGTGGCCGCCTCGGCCTTGGTGCCGGCGAAGCCGGGGGTGGAGTCGGTGTCGATTGAGGCGACGGTGTCGCCGGGGCGGAAGCGCAGTACTGCGCTGGGCTCGTGTGTCCACTGCGATGGCAGATCGGCCATCATCGAAGACTAGTGCGCCAGAGACGGGATCGGTGAGGGATGCGGCTCGGAGTTGAACCTCTCCCGCGAGCCACCCACCTCGACGATGCCGCACAGCGCGTTCCAGCACATCATGGTGAGGTAGTCGATGAGCTCCGCACTGGTCATCCGAGGGTGCGACATCCAGGAGTGGGTGGCGAACTGCACGCCGCCGACGATCATGAACGCCCACGGTTCCACGCCGGAGGTGTCCATCCCGGCGCGCTTCATCCGCTGGCGGAGCATGAGCGCGAGCATCCGGGCGATGATCCGTTCCGAATCGGCGATGACCTTGTTCTTGCTCGCCGACGAGTTGGCCATCACGAACCGATAGGGCTCCGGTTCGGCGGCGACGGTCTCCACGTACACCCGGATGACTTCCCGGGTGAGGTCGAAACCGTCGAGGTCGCTTGACAGCGCGGCGGCCATGTCCGGGATGAGGGTGGTCTGGGTGAAGCGCATCATCACCGCGGTGGTGAGGTCGTTCTTGTCGATGAAGTAGCGGTAGAGGACGGTCTTGGACACGCCGATCTCGGCGGCGATCTCGTCCATGCTGACGTCGCGGCCCCGCCGGCGAACGGCCTCCAGGGCGCCGTCGACCAGTTCGGTCCGGCGCTCCACCTTGTGCTGGTGCCACCGGCGCTTGCGGCCGTCGGTCTTGACGACGGCCTGATCAAGGCCGGGGCTGATCTGCTGCGTCACCTCAGGTCCGCCCTCCTCGGTGCCGAGTCTAGCGGCGCAACGGGGAAAGTTGTGACCGGCGGTCACAGTAAACGTCCGCGCCGCACCTCCGGTGATCCTGGATGATGGTGGGCGTGACCGCCAAACACCGGCTGCCGGATGCCCCGGTTGCCACGTCGTTTGCTGAATCGTTCGTCGGTGCCGATGCCCAGGCCGACGCCGAGCGTGCGCGCAGCCTGCGCCGGATGAAGGCCGTGGCACTGGGATTCCTGATTGCTGCCACCGTGGTGTTCCTGGCCGCCCGGTGGGCGCAGTCACAGGGCGGCCCGGCGTGGCTGGGTTATGTCGGCGCGGCGGCCGAGGCCGGCATGGTGGGCGCACTGGCCGACTGGTTTGCCGTCACGGCACTGTTCCGTCACCCGCTGGGCCTGAAGATCCCACACACCGCGATCATCAAGCGCAAGAAGGATCAGCTCGGCGAGGGTCTCGGCGATTTCGTCCGGCAGAACTTCCTGTCCGCAGAGGTGGTGGAGACCAAACTGCGCGACGCCGAGGTGGCCAGTCGGCTGGGCAAATGGTTGTCCGAGCCGGTGCACGCGGCCCGGGTCGCCGACGAGGCCGCGACCGTGCTGCGGGTCGGCGTCGAACTGCTCAACGACGAGGACATCCAGCAGGTCATCGACAAGACCATCGTGAAGCGGCTCGCCGAACCGCAGTGGGGCCCGCCGGTGGGCCGGGTGCTGGGGCAACTGCTCGCCGAGAACCGCCAGGAGGCGCTGATCCAGCTGCTCTGCGACCGTGCCTTCGAGTGGGCCCTCAATGCCGGCCCGACCATCGAGCGGGTGGTGTTGCGGGATTCGCCCACCTGGTCGCCGAAGTTCGTCGACCACCTCGTCGGCGATCGGATCCACCGGGAGCTGATGGACTTCACCGACAAGGTGCGCCGCGACCCCAATCATGAACTGCGCCAGTCGGCCACCCGCTTTCTGTTCGAGTTCGCCCACGACCTGCAGAACGACGCTCCGACGATCGCCCGCGCCGAGACGGTCAAGGAACAGCTGATGGAGCGCGACGAGGTGACCCGCGCCGCGGAGACGGCCTGGAAGACACTCAAGCGATTGGTGCTCGACGGTGTCGACGATCCGTCAAGCGCATTGCGCAGCCGGATCGCCGGCTCGGTGGTGCAGATCGGGGAGTCGCTGCGCGACGACGCTGAACTGCGCGACAAGGTGGACAACTGGATCGTTCGCGGCGCCCAGCACGTGGTGACCCGATACGGCAGTGAGGCCACCACGATCATCACCGACACCATCGAGCGCTGGGATGCCGAGGAGGCCAGCCGGCGCATCGAACTGCACGTCGGCCGGGACCTGCAATTCATCCGGATCAACGGCACCGTGGTGGGCGCGCTGGCCGGCCTGGTGATCTACACGGCGGCGCAAATACTGTTCTGACCTGCGCTAGCAAGTGCTTGCAATAGTTAGCACTGCGGCGTATTGTGGTTCGCATGGCACAGGAAACCGACCTCGCCGCCGTCGTCACAGGCGCAGCGCAGGACATCGGCAGCTTCATCCGCAGCCAGCGGGAAGCCGCCGAGGTCTCGGTGCGCCAGCTGGCCGAGCGGGCGGGTGTGAGTAATCCCTACCTGAGCCAGATCGAACGAGGCCTGCGCAAACCGTCGGCCGAGGTGCTGAGTCAGATCGCGAAGGCGCTCCGACTGTCAGCGGAGGTGCTCTACGTGCGAGCCGGGATCCTCGAACCATCCGAGCCCAGCCATGTGCACGATGCGATCATCGGCGACGCCGCGATCACCGAGCGCCAGAAGCGAGTCCTGCTGGATATCTACCTGTCTTTTCTCCAGCAGAACGAAAGCGGCCATAAGGAGCTTACTTCTGAATAGCAGACGACCGCGATCGAACTCCAATTCTGTTCAACAACAACCTGTTTGACATCTGATGAAAGGAAACAGCCACCATGGCTAAGAACAAGAACGAGGCCAACGTCGAGGACCTGAAGGCCCCGCTGCTCGCCGCTGTCGGCGCCGCCGACCTCGCCCTGGCGACCGTCAACGAGATCCTCGTCAGCCTGCGCGACCGGGCCGGCACCGCCGGCGACCGTATGGACGATCGTCGTGCCGTGCTGACCCGCCTGCAGGACGAACTGCCCAAGCGGACCGAGGAACTGCGCGGAAAGCTCAGCAGTGAGGAACTGCGCAAGGCCGCCGAGGAGTTCTTCGTCGACGCCACCGAGGCCTACAACAACCTCGTGGTGCGCGGTGAGGCGACGCTGGAGCGGCTGATGGGCCAGCCCGAGTTCCGTGACGCGGCCGACCGTGTCGAGGGGTACGTCGACCAGGCCGTCGAGCTGACCCAGGAGGCGCTGGGCAACGTGTCGGCGCAGACCCGCGCCGTCGGTGAGCGGGCCGCCAAGCTGGTCGGCGGTCTGCCGGCCAAGGCTCCGGCCAAGAAGGCCCTGAAGAAGGCCCCCGCCAAGAAGGCCCCCGCCAAGAAGGCCCCCGCCAAGAAGGCGCCGGCGAAGAAGGCTGCTGCCAAGAAGACCCCGGCGAAGGCCGTGAAGAAGGCTGCCGCCAAGAGGACCGCCGCCAAGAAGGCTCCGGCCCGCAAGGGTGCGGCCAAGAGGGTCACCCAGAAGTAGTCCGCCGAGCGAGCCTGCTCGACGCGAAGGACGGCACCCGCCTACCCTTGAAGCCGTGATGCTTCAGGGTGTGGCGGGTGTCGTTCTTCTTGCGATCGAATGGGCGGTCTTCGGCGCCACGGTCTATGCCTTCGTGCATGCCGCGATGCAGCGGCCGGATGCCTACGCCGCCGCGGACAAGCTGACCAAGCCGGTCTGGCTGGTGATCCTCGGCGTGGCCGCCGTGCTGTGCCTGTTGCTCAATGTCTTGGGCTGGACCATCGCGGCGGTGGCCGCCGGGGTGTATCTGGTCGATGTACGCCCCCGGCTGCTCGAGGTGCAGGGGAAATCACGCTGAAACCCCGGCTGCTTGCAGCGCTGGCCGGCTGTTCCCTGGCCCTGGCGGCGCTGCCGCTGAGTTCTCCTGCGTCGGCCGATGCCGGGCTGATCGGCCGCGCCGCCTGGGTGAGCTACGACGGATTGGCGACCCTGCGCGTTTACCCGACCGCCGCCGGTCGCGAGATCGCCGGGGATTTCGGCAAGACCGCCGCCGACAGTGATGAGGCCTGGGGCGAGGTGCTGGCCTTGGCGCCCGATGCCGATACCCCGGGGATGCGCGCCCAGTTTCTCTGTCACTGGAATTTCGCGGAGTTCGCCCAGCCCGGCAAGACCAGTTGGGACCTCGAGCCGTGGCGGCCGCCGGTCGATCACGCAGCGATGTTGGGTGCCGGCTGCAACCCCGGCGGTGCCGAGCGCGGTTAACCCCAGCCGCGCGGCCTGGCTCACAGCCCCTGGAAGCAGGGATCCTGGCGGCCGTTGGGGATGGTCGCATCACGGGTGACGTACCTCGCGGTGACCCCGCTGTCGCTGACCCCGACGCTCTCGGCGTGGATGCCCATCGGCAGGTTGGCGGTCAGCGCCGTGGTGAAGGCGTCCAGCGCCGGCTGCACCGATTCGCTCGGCAACGTGAAGCCCAGTCCGGTGACGCTGATGACCTGAAGCGCCAACTGCTCGCCGGCGATCGTCGGCGCGATCGTCACCGCCCCGAGCGGTCCCTGCAATTCGATGGTGCCCTTCGACGGCTCGGTGCTGACGCCGCTGACCAATCCACCGAGTAGCGGAATCATCCCCTGCACGGTTTCCTTGATCCCGTCGGCCGACCACGTCACGTCGGCGTCCAGCGCGCCGAGCGTGCCGGCCGACTCTGCGGTCTGGTTCATCCGGACGTCATCGAGTCGCAGCCGCAACGTCATCCCTTTGGCCTCGCGGATCTGATTGCCGGCGGTCTCCACCACCATGTCGCGGTAGCTGTGGGTGAAATGCTGAAGCAGGAACGGCCGCAGTCCGAATGAGGCGCTCGCGCTGTCCTGCACCACGCAGCTGACCGCTGAGGCGACGATCGTGTTGGCCTTGTGCCGGGCGTACAGTTCGCCGCCGAGTAGTGCGGCGATGACCACTGCGAACACGATCAGCGCCACCAGCGCCACTGTGAGCGGATCGCCGCGCCGGCTGGTCTGCTCCTCGGGCGGTGGCATCTGTGCAGTGGCCGGATCGGGATAACCGGGGCCGCCGGCCGGCGGCTGGGCCGGCGTGTGGTCCGGCGGGGGCATCGTCACCAGCGCGATTCTGCCCTATCGATCTGTGCGAACGGTAAATCGGTTGCGCAGCACCGGCAGCACATCGCGCACCCCGGCCACGGTGGCGGTATCGACATCGCCGACCAGTAGCGCCGGCTCCGCACCGGCGGCCGCCAGCACCGCACCCAGCGGCGAGCTGATCAGGCTGCCGCCCACACCGGTGGGCGCGGCGACGGCGGCTGCGGTGGCCGGTCCCGGATCGGCCTGCCCAGCCGCGGCGACGAAGCAGGTCGAATCCAGCGCCCTGGCCCGCGCGAGCAACGTCCACTGCTCGAGTTTGCCTGGGCCCGCACCCCAGGAGGCGCTGACGGTGATCACCGACGCGCCCCGGTCGGCCAGTTCGGTGTAGAGGGTGGGAAAGCGGATGTCGTAGCACAGGGTGATGCCCACACCGATGCCGTCGATCGTCACCACGACTGGCCGGTGGCCCGGCGCGATGGCCGCCGACTCGGTGAAGCCGAAGGCGTCGAAAAGGTGGATCTTGTCGTAGCGGTCCTCGACACCGCCGCCGGTGGCCAGCACGGTGTTGGTGACGCGTCCGTCGGCTGCGGGGGTGAACATTCCGGCGAATACCGTGACGCCGGCGTCCGCGGCGATCCGGCGCACCCCGTCGGCCCATCGGCCGTCGATCGGCTCGGCGACCGGCACCAGTGGTACGCCGAAGCGGCACATGGTGCCTTCCGGGAAGACCACCAGCCGGGCACCGGCGTCGGCGGCACGACGGGTGTAATCCGCCACCAGGGTCAGATTCGCCGTGGGGTCGGTGCCGGAGAGAATCTGCGCACACGCAATCCGCATCGGTTCAGCCTATGCCGATGCCGGGCGATACGGTCCCCCACGGGACGGTGAGCACCGCGTCGCGCCGGCTGCGAGGCTGCGCCTGCACGGGTACGCCCGCCATGGCCAGCGTGGTCAGCATGGACTGCCAGCGGGCCCGGGGGCCGAACACCGACTGGGCGGCGGCACTGTCCCATGCGCGGTCCGCGGCCGCCAGCAGCGCATGGATCCGCCGGCCCGGAACATTGTGGTGGATAAGAACTTTGGGCAGTCGCTCGGCCAGATCCGATGGCCGCTCAATGTGTCGGGGATCGCAGGCCAGCGTCAGGCTCACCGGCCCGTCGGCGTCAAGCAGTACCCAGCAGGACCGCCGGCCCAACTCGTCGCAGGTGCCGTCGACGATCACCCCGGCCGGTGCGAGCTGCGCTCGCATGGTGGCCCACGCATCTCCGACGGCCTCGGCGGGGTACTGACGCAGGACGTTGAACGCCCGCACCAGTACCGGTCGCAGTCCGGCCAGTTCGAACCCACCCACCGCGAACTCGACGGCGGGATCTTCTGAGTG
>JBFYOQ010000176.1:0-10553 GCA_041303735.1 Mycobacterium sp. | reverse complement strand
CGTTGACCTTGCCGTCGTCCATGGTGATCATCGCGATCGACTCTTCGCGCTGGTAGCTGACGCTCATCGCTCTCCTGTCGTGGGTGTGAGGCTATGACGCTACCGACCCTGGAGATACGGTGTGCCAGTGCACCTGTCCCTCCGTCTTGCCGTGTTCGCGGCCGCCGCCGCGGTGGGTATCGCGACCGCCGGGCCGGTGTGGGCGTCGGCCCCGCCGACGGACGGCACCGCAATCCTCGACCCGCCCCAGCCGGGCACCGGGGTCGTCACCGGCCGGGTGACGGCGAGCGACCCCGACGGCGACCCGCTTGTATTCACCGCGGCGCCGGCCACACCCCAGGGCAGCGTGGCCGTCGCTCCCGACGGAACGTTTGTCTACACCCCGAACGCCGGTGGCGTGCTCGCCGACGGCTTCACCGTGACGGTGAGCGACGGCCGGGGTGGCCTACTCGATGTTCCGGTCGGCGTGCCCGCCGCCGTCCCCGCCGCCGTCCCCGCTGGCAATGGCGTGACGTTCAGTTTCACCTACGGCAGCGGCTCACAGATGTGGACACCGGAGGCGCGTGCGGCCCTGGAATCCGCCGCGGCGACGCTGGCGTCGTCTCTGGTGGTGGATCAACCGGTTGAGATCACCGCGACGGTCACCGGCATCGACACCCCGGGCGCGCCGAACATGGCGTCGTCGTGGGTCGGCTTCACCAGTGGTGCCCCCGGCTACTTCGGGACGCTGATCCAGACCAAGATCCTCTACGGCATCGACGCCAATGGGCCCGAGCCCGACACGGTGATCACCGCCAATTTCGCCGAGCGGTGGGCGTTCGGCGGCGAGGTACCCGGCGACCGCTACGACTTCACCACCGTGGCCATGCACGAGCTGACGCACGCACTGGGTTTCCTCAGCGGGATGTCCGACCCGGCCACCGACCGCAACTGGACCGACTACGACAGGTTCCTGCGCGCCGCCGACGGCCAGGCGGTGATCGACGACGGCGCCGGCTTCGCGTTCAAACCGCAGTACATCGCCAACCTCACCGGCGGCAACGGCGGTCTGTTCTTCGGCGGCCCCAACGCGGTGGCCGCCTTCGGCGGGCCGGTCCCGCTGTTCACCCCGGCGGTGTGGGCGACCTCGAGCAGGTCGGTCTCTCACGTCAACTCCCTGCCCGGTTATCTGATGAACCCGTTTTACGGCTACGGGCCGGGGGTGCGCGCCCTGAGCCCGGTGGAGGTCGCGATGCTGCGTGACCTGGGATACCGGGTGCGCTAACCCTCTGCGGAGTCACGGGCACTGATACGTTCACCAGCAATGCGTGGATCACGTTATGTCGGCCGCGTCGGCGGCTTGGCGGTCGCCCTCGGGGTGGGGGTGGCGATCGCCGGTGGTGGCGTGGGAATCGCCTGGGCTGAGCCCAATGCCGATACCGCGGAGAGGGACTCGGCGGCCACCGCATCCGCCGGCCGCGCAGACACCACCCGCACCACAACGGTGCCGAACGGGAATTCGCGCAAGACCGGTAACGAACCTCCGTCGGCGACGAAGCCGATCCGCTCCGCGGCCCCGGCCCGGGTGCCGGTGGTGCGCGTGGGCGTGACCGCAGCGCGGGCACTGGCGGTGGCGCCCGCACTCGCGGCGGGACCGGCCGGACTCACCCCGCCGGCGCCGGCGGTGCCGGTGGAATCCCCGGTGGCGTGGGTGGTGGCTGCCGCCACGACGCGGCGCACCATCAACGCCCAGGCGCGGGCCACCGCGGCGGCGACCGGCAACCCGATCGCGACCTTCTTGTTCAACCAGACCCCGACGCTGAGCCCCACCCGCATCGGGCAGGATTCGGCCAGCGTGGTGACCGGTGATCTCAACATCAGCGACCCCGACAGCGACGTCGACGTCTACACCGTCACGAAAGCACCCGTCAACGGCACCGTGACGGTGGACAGCGACGGCCGGTACACCTACGTTCCCGACCCGTACTACGCGCGCGCCGGAACCACCGACACCTTCACCGTCAGCGTCAGCGACGCCGAGAGCGGCTTCCACATTCACGGTATCGGCGGGCTGCTCAATCTGCTGACCTTCGGGCTGCTCGGCGATTCCGGACACGCCAGCACATCGACGGTGACCGTCGTGGTCGATCCCCGCAACGAAGTTCCCGTCGGCGCGGTGACCCTCGGGCCCACCGATCCGGTGAACGGCCGGGTGGTCGGCCGGGTGGTCGGCAGCGATGCCGACGACGATCCGCTGACCTACACCGGTTCGACGACGACGTCGAAGGGCACCGCCACCGTCGCCGTCGACGGCAGCTTCAGCTACCTCCCGACCCCCGATGCCCGCCACGACGCCGCCTCGCTGGTCGCCACCGAGGTGGACAAGACCGACACCTTCACCGTCACGGTCAGCGACGGATACGGCGGCACGACCAATGTGGCTGTGCGGGTGGACATCTCACCGCTCAACGAGGCCCCGGTCGCCGGTCTCACCGTCGGCAGCCCGGATGCGACCACCGGCGTCGTCACCGGCCGGGTCAGCGCCACCGATCCCGACGGCGACCCGCTGACCTACAGCGGCACCACCACCACGTCCAAGGGCAGCGTCACCGTCGCCGCCGACGGCTCGTTCACCTACACCCCGACCGCCGCCGCCCGGCATGGTGCGGCGCGGCTGAGCGGGTCGGTCGCCGACAAGACCGACACCTTCGCCGTGACGGTCGCCGACGACAGCGGCGGGGTTACCGCGGTGCCGGTGACGGTGACCCTCTCGCCGACCAACATCGCTCCGGTGGCCATCGGCGCCAGCGTCGGAACGCCCAACGCCACCAGCGGTCTTGTCTCGGGCACCGTCACCGCCAGCGACGGCGACGGGGATTCGCTGAGTTACGGCGCCGCGCCACCGAAGGGGTCGGTGAGCTTCTCCGGCAACGGGGGCTTCGCCTACTACCCGACCGCCCAGGCCCGCCAGGACGCCGCCAACGGGGGCGCCACCACCGACACGTTCACCGTCACCATCGCCGACGGCTACGGTGGCACCGCGGCGGTGGGGCTCACCGTCGGGATCGCCCCCGCGCTGGCGCCGGCAGCGCTGGCGTTCAGCTTCTCCTACGGCAGCGGTTCCCAGTTCTGGACCGCTGACGCCCGCTCGGCACTGGAGTCCGCGGCGGCGTCGCTGGCGTCCTATTTCATCGTCAGCACTCCGACGACGATCACCGTCACGGTGACGGGCAATAACTCGCCGTCCTCGAACAATCTGGCCTACGCCTCGGTGGGCTTCACCAGTTACAGCGCGGGTTACTACGGCACCATCGTGCAGTCCAAGATCCTCACCGGCGTCGACTCCAACGGGGCTTCTGCTGATGCGCTGATTTCCTACAACTGGGCCCAGCCGTGGGCGCTGGGCAACACGGTCAGTGGTAGTCAGTACGACTTCAAAGCCGTGGCCATTCATGAATTGCTGCACACCGTGGGATTCCTCACCGGTGCGGACAATTCGCCGAGCAACGTCAACTGGACGATCTTCGACCGCTACCTGAGGACCTCAGGCGGAACCGCGGTGATCGATCCGAACACCTTCGCGGTCATCAGTGGTTATGAGGGCAACTTCACCGGTGCAGGCGGCGGGCTCTACTTCATCGGTCCCAACGCCGGCTCGGTCCAGCTGTACACGCCGGGAACCTGGTCGAGCGGAAGCTCGTTGTCGCACGTCAACCAGCTGGGCGGGTTCGTGATGAACCCGTTCTACGGCACCGGATCCGGCCCGCGCGTGCTGTCCGCTACCGAGGTCGGCATCCTGCGGGATCTCGGCTACACGGTGAACAACTCACCGGGGGTGGCCGCGTTCGTGGTGGTCTGGGTTTCTCTGGTGCGCCGCCGGCGGAACCGCTAACCGCCCATCAGCGCGCGCCACTGCGCCAGGTTGGACGCCCGGTAGACGTAGTTGGAGCGCTTGACCTCCTGCAGGCTCGCGCTGGGTTCGGCCGAATACCAGTGACCGGGGAACACCGTCGGATCGCCGGGCAGCGCAGCGAGCTGCTGCAGGCTGCGGAACATCTCGTCGACGTCGCCGCCGGGGAAGTCGGTGCGCCCGCAGCCCTCCAGGAACAGGGTGTCGCCGGCCACCAGCCGGCCGTCCAGCAGGAAGCACTGGCTGCCCGGGGTGTGGCCGGGTGTGTGCAGCAGTTCGATGTCTATATCTCCGATACTGACGGTGTCGCCGTGCTGGTGTGCGGTGAGCTCGCTCATCGCGATCCCGGTGACCTGCGAAACCCATTGGGCTTCATGGGTGTTGACGTGAACCGGCACACTAACCCGCTCCAGTAGCTCGGCCAGGCCCTTGAGTTCGAAACCCATCATCGACCCGCCGACGTGGTCGGGGTGGTGGTGGGTGACCAGCACCCCGGACAGCCGCATCCCGTCGGCTTCCAAGGTGTCGAGCAGATCGCCGGCGGCGTAGGCCGGATCCACCATCACCGCGTCGCCGGTCTCCCGGTCGCCGATCAGGTAGGCGAAGTTGCGCATCTGCTGGGCGATCGGGTCGGCGGCGGCGAAGTCGCGCCCGGAGAGCAACTGGCGGAAGTAGAGGCGGTCGGCCATTGCACCACCTTAGGGCGGCGGTGCCGAGCGGTTCACGGAAGGGAGCAGCCGTTCCGGGTGGTGGTAGTCGTTGGTGCCGCCGCGCAACGGCAGGCCTGGCGGGGGAATCCATTCCGTGGTGCCGTTGGATCTTTTCCTGGTCTGCCAGCCGCCGGGCTTGATCAGGCCGTGGTCGGTTTTACAGGCGAGAGTGAGATCGTCGATGTCGGTCTTGCCGCCGTCGGCCCACTCATTGGTGTGGTGCACCTCGGTGCGGTACCCCGGGAACGTGCACCCCGGTTTGGTGCAGCCGCGTTCCAGAGCGTGCAGCACAATCCGCTGGTCCGCCGAAGCGATTCGCTTGCTGCGCCCGAGGTAGAGCGGCCGTTGGGAATGCTTCTCGTAGATGCACAGGTAATGCCAGGCGTGGGATGCCATCCGGATCAGATCGCTCATCGGCAGCAGACTGCCGCCTCCGGTCACGGCGTACCCGGCCCCGGTACAGAGTTGCTCGACCGTGGCGGTTGCGATCACGGTGACAGGCAGTCCGTTGTGCTGGCCTATTTTCGGGTTGCCCAACTGGCTGCGCAGTAGCGCACAGAGTGCGTCGTGCTGGCGCTGGGAATGCGTGCGCAGATCGCTGTCGATCACGTCGGGGGTGGGCTCGTCGTTAACCGCCGGTGTCTCGTCGGCGGGGTTGCACATTCCGGGTGCGGCGAATTTCGCGAACAGGGCGTCGATGGTGGCGCGCAGTTCCGGAGTCGCGATCAGCCGACCCTCGCTCATTCCGTCCGCGCGCTGGCGACCCCACCAGCTGAAGCCCCGCCTGCGCGCCCGATCTTCGTCGGTGAACCGCCCATCGGGGTTGATCGTGATGGCCAACCGGTCAGCGACGGCCTTCAATTGATCGGGCCGCAACTCCGCGGCCTTCTCTGCCAGAAACGCCTCGGCTTTGTCGACCTCGGCGGGGTCGAGGCCCAGGGGCAGTTCGCGGATGAAGCTCTGGATCACCCGAAGGTGCTCGGGATCGAGCACGCCGGCATCCCAGGCTTTCGCGGTGGCCGGCAGCTGCGGGGGCAGGGGCTGCCCGGTCACGGTGGTGCGCGGGGAGAGTTGCGCGGCATCGCGAAACCGGCGGCGGGCCTCGGACGGGCTGAGCCGGGCCACGTCAGCAACAACCTTGAAGGACCGGCCGCCCAATTCGGTGAGATCGCGGCGATCCACTGCGCAGGCAATGTCACCCGCAAGGGCGGTCACCCGGCGCCGGCCGGTCTCCACTCCTTCCACCACCCCCAGCAGTTCGGCAACTGGCAGCGCGTCGAGGTCAACGGCACCCAACGCCTCTACCGCGGCATCGAGGGCACGAAGGGCCTCCGCCACCGGAATCGAAAACATGTTCGAATAATATCGTTCAGCGGGGACATAAAAACGCCGCCAAGTCACACCTGTGGATGAAGTCTGGACTGTGCATAGCGTGGCGGTTCGGCTCCGAGTTGGCGGTGTGCTGAAATAGTGGCGCTGCGCTGAACGCACTACTAGGAGTCCTGATGAATCTTTCGACCCGTTCGCTTCTCGTTCCCGGTATGGCACTGGCCACCGCCGGCGTACTCGCGCTGGCCCCCTCGGTGGTGGCACCGGCCCCGACGACCCTGGCCGCGCCCCTGGCCGACGTACCCATGGTGCAGATCCAGGACATCCAGCTGGCCGGTATCGGCCGCGACATCTACAACGAGATCACCACGTTCGTCCAGTACACCGTGAGCTCGGCGCAGTACTGGATCGCACTGGTCCCGGTGATCGGCCCGCCGCTCGCCGACCAGGTGGGCATCAATTACTTCGGGCTGATCCAGCCGGTGATCGCCAACACCGTCTACGTCATCTCCGACATCATCGCCGACCCGTTCAACCTCATCGCCTTCGGCGCCACCTACTTCAGCCAGCTCGGCTACATCGGCTACAACTGGGCCTCGGACCAGGCGCAATTCTTCGGCTTGCCGCCGTTCCCGCCGATCCCGGTCCCGCCGCCACTGGCCTCGGTGAAGGCTCCGACCCGTGGCGGTGCCACCGTGCCGAGCCCGGCCGCTGCCGTCGCCGTCGAGGCCCCCGAGGCTCCCGAGGCCGTCGCTGTCGAGGCGCCCCGCGCGGCCAGTCGCGCTTCCGCAAAAGTCCGCGCCGACCGCCCGGCCGCCAGCGTGGCCGCGCCCGCGGCTTCCGCCGCGTCAGACACCGCCGATGAGGTCGACGCCGCCCCCACCGCGGGCGAGTCTCGGGGATCCGGCAAGGCCGCGGCAGGCCAGGCCGGTAAGGCTGCTGCGAAATCGCGGGGCGGCGCAGCGGGCTAAGCTTCCCGCCGTGCTGATCAACCCCGCCCGTCCACTGGTGACGCCTGGGGTGGTGCTGGCCGTCGCCGGCGTGCTTGCCCTCGCTCCCGCGGTGGTGGCTCCGGCAGACGCGCCGGCGCCGCCGCAGGTGCTGGTGACCGACGTCGCGCTCGCCGGTATCGGCCAGGACGTCTACTACGCGATCACCCCGGTGGTGCAGGAGGTCGTCGGCGGGGTGTCCTACCTCGTCAACGTCGTCCCGCTGATCGGCGGACCGATCGCCGCGCAGATCAACATCAACTACTTTCAGGGCATCCAGCCGGTCATCGAGGCGACGGTGAACTACCTGGCCGCGGTGGTGCAGGATCCGCTGAACGTCCTCGGGGCGACCGCGGACTACGGCAGCACGCTCTACGACATCGGCTATAACTGGGTCTCCGCGGAGGCGGTGTTCTTCGGCCTGCCCCCGCTGCCGCCGCTGCCGCAGACCGCGGCGGCCGGCCGCAGCGCACCACGGACTGCTTCCCGCACCGCCGGTGCTCCGGCCCGCCCTGCACGGGAGAGCGCCCGCACCGCCGCCGCCCGGGCCGCAGCCGTCAAGGCCACCAAGCCCGTGAAGCCCGCCAAGGCCGCCGCCTCCCAGACCCCTCCGGGAGCCGAAAATGCCCGTGCGACGGCTCGAGCGACACGCGGTGCGGCCAGCTAGCCGGTTTGGTTGCGCCCCGCCGTAGGCGGTACCCTTTCCCACGGCTCGCGGCGCGGGTCAGGCCCCCTTAGCTCAGTCGGTAGAGCGTTTCCATGGTAAGGAAAAGGTCAACGGTTCGATTCCGTTAGGGGGCTCGGCGGACGCCGCAGCAGCGGTGGCCCCGGCATGGCGGTGTAGCTCAGCTGGTTAGAGCGCACGACTCATAATCGTGAGGTCGGGGGATCGAGTCCCCCCACCGCTACGCAGACGAACGAGCGAACGCGAAAGAGAGCACCACGTGGCTTCCAGTACAGATGTGCGGCCCAAGATCACCTTGGCATGCGAGGTGTGCAAGCACCGCAACTACATCACCAAGAAGAACCGCCGCAACGACCCCGATCGGCTGGAGCTGAAGAAGTTCTGCCCCAACTGCGGCAAGCACCAGGCGCACAAAGAGTCCCGCTGACCTTGGCCCTCTCCGAGAAGATCGTCGGGACGCACTACCGCCACCCCGATTACTACCTCGTTGAGCGCGAGAAGGTTCGCGAGTACGCCAACGCGGTCCAGAACACCGACGCGCTGTTCTTCGACGAGGACGCCGCAGCCGAACTGGGCTACGACTCTCTGGTGCCGCCGTTGACGTTCATCTCGGTGTTCGGCTACACCGCCCAGGTGGCGTTCTTCGAGGCCGTCGACATCGGTCTCAACGACAAGCAGATCGTCCACGTCGACCAGGTGCTGAAGTTCCTCAAGCCGGTCGCCGCCGGCGACACGCTGTACGCCGACGTCTACGTCGACGACGTCCGTCAGGCGCACGGTACTGACATCATCGTCAACAAGGTCGTCATCACCAATCAGGATGGCGAGATAGTGCAGGAGAACTACACGACGCTGGCCGGGCGGAGTGAGGATGACGGAGAAAGTGGCTTCAACGATGGCACTGCGTGAGTTCAGTTCGGTCAAGGTCGGCGACGAATTGCCGGAACGAGTCGTCAACCTGACCCGTGCCGACCTGGTCAACTACGCCGGGGTGTCGGGCGACCTCAACCCGATCCACTGGGACGACGAGATCGCCAAGCAGGTCGGCCTGGACACCGCCATCGCCCACGGCATGCTGACCATGGGCCTCGGCGGCGGCTACGTCACCTCATGGATCGGCGATCCCGGCGCGGTCACCGAGTACAACGTGCGGTTCACCGCCATCGTCCCGGTGCCCAACGACGGCGTGGGCTCCGACATCGTGTTCAGCGGCCGGGTGAAGTCCGTCGATCCGGACGCCAAGACCGTCACCATCGCGCTGACCGCCACCCACGGCGGAAAGAAGATCTTCGGCCGCGCGGTCGCAGTGGCGAAGCTGGCCTGAGATGGCGTTGAAAACCGACATCCGCGGGATGGTCTGGCACTACCCCCACCGGTTCTGCGTGGGCAGCGAGCAGATCCGCCAATACGCCAAGGCGATCAAGACCACCGACCCGGCCAGCCTCGACATCGATGCGGCCCGCGAGCTTGGGCACGACCGCGTGGTGGCCCCGCTGACCTTCATCTCGATCCTGGCGATCATGATCCAGCGCGACTTCTTCCAGCACGTCGATCTTGGCCTGGAGACCCTGCAGGTGGTCCAGGTGGACCAGAAGTTCACGTTCCACCGCCCGATCTACGACGGAGACGTCCTGCTCGGCGCCATGCACATCGATTCCGTTGAGGAGCGTTTCGGGGCCGATATCGTCACCTCCCGCAACGTGCTGACCCATGCGGAGACCGGCGAGGTGGTGATGGAGGCCTTCACCACGCTGATGGGCCACCAGGGCGAGGTCAACATCTCGGCCAGCTGGGACCCCGAAACCGGCCAGGTGCTGCGCAAGCCCGACGCCCACGAGGATTAGTAACTCCCCGGGGTGTCGCGCTACACTCTGGACTGGAGTTTTCCCACGTACGCGCGCTGTCCGTCGGTTCGGCTGGACCGAACGGGGAGCGCGCGAACTGTGTGAAGGGGCGTAGCTCAACTGGCAGAGCAGCGGTCTCCAAAACCGCAGGTTGCAGGTTCAAGTCCTGTCGCCCCTGCTGAATTGAATAGACGTTGAATAGACTTGGGAATACCCGTAGGGCTGCGTCGGCAACGTGGCCCCAGACCTGACACGAAGGAGCATGCGGTGAGCGACGAGCGCGACCCAGACGCCGCAGGCGACGAGACCCCGACGACCGTCGTCCCCGTCACCGGGCCGCTGCGCCCCACCGGTAAGCGGTCCCGCACCCGCGACGGCGGGGTGGCCCTGGCCGAGCGGACCGACGACGAGGCCCTTACCGAGCAGTTCGAGTCGCTCGACTCCGGCAAGAAGGCCAAGAAGGCCAAGACGGCGGGCGGTCCCAGCCGCAACCCGTTCGTCTTCATCGTGAACTACATCCGCCAGGTCGTGGCGGAGATGAAGAAGGTCATCTGGCCCAACCGGCAGCAGATGGTCAACTAC
The DNA here is from genome assembly GCA_041303735.1 of Mycobacterium sp. Taxonomy (GTDB): domain Bacteria; phylum Actinomycetota; class Actinomycetes; order Mycobacteriales; family Mycobacteriaceae; genus Mycobacterium. The sequence continues at coordinate 525 of JBFYOQ010000176.1, read as the reverse complement.
ACCATCGTGGTGCTGGTGTTCCTGACCTTCATGACCATTCTGATCGGGCTGGTGGACCTGGGCCTGGCCAAGCTGATGCTGCAGGTGTTCGGCTAGAGCCGTACCGAGATTTGTGTAGAGAGGACTGACTACCGTGACAAGCCCCGAAGGCGAGGCCGTCGACGTGATCGACGAGACCGTGGCCGAGCCTGTCGAGGTCCCCGAAGAGGATCTCGACCCCGCCACCGCGCTCAAGATCGACCTGCGCGGCAAGCCGGGCCAGTGGTACGTCATTCACTCCTATGCCGGCTACGAGAACAAGGTGAAGGCCAACCTCGAGACCCGCGTGCAGAACCTCGATGTCGGCGACTACATCTTCCAGGTCGAGGTGCCCACCGAAGAGGTCACCGAGATCAAGAACGGCCAGCGCAAGCAGGTCAACCGCAAGGTGTTGCCCGGCTACATCCTGGTGCGGATGGAACTCACCGACGACTCCTGGTCCACCGTGCGCAACACCCCCGGGGTGACCGGGTTCGTCGGCGCGAC
>JBFYOQ010000175.1:0-4478 GCA_041303735.1 Mycobacterium sp. | reverse complement strand
TGCGGATCATCGGCATCACCGGGTCCTCGGGCAAGACCTCCACCAAGGATCTGATCGCCGCCGTACTGCGGCCCCTCGGCGAGGTCGTCGCGCCGCCCGGATCGTTCAACAACGAACTCGGTCACCCGTGGACGGCGCTGCGGGCCACCCGGGACACCGACTTCCTGGTGTTGGAGATGTCGGCCCGTCATCCCGGCAACATCGCCGCATTGGCCCGCATCGCGCGTCCGTCGATCGCGGTGGTGCTCAACGTCGGCACCGCCCACCTCGGCGAGTTCGGTTCACGGGAGAACATCGCCACGACGAAAGCCGAACTGGTGCAGGCGGTTCCGGACTCCGGGGTGGTCATCCTCAACGCCGACGACCCGGTTGTCGCGGCGATGGCGGCGAAGACCTCCGCCCGGGTGGTCACCGCCGGGCGCTCCGCGAGTTCCGACGTTCGGGCCGAGCAGATCGAGCTCGACGCACTGGCCCGGCCCAGCTTCACCCTGGTCACCGCTGCCGGCCGTACCGCTGTCACCCTGGCCGTGCACGGTGAGCATCAGGTCGGCAACGCGCTGTCTGCCGCCGCGGTGGCGCTGGAATGCGGCGCCACACCCGACCAGGTGGCCGCCGCGCTGGCCACGGCCGCCCCGGCGTCGCGGCACCGGATGGAGGTGCACACCCGCCCCGACGGGGTGACGGTGATCAACGACGCCTACAACGCCAACCCGGACTCGATGCGGGCCGGGCTGCAGGCCCTGGCGGTGATGGCTCGCGACGGCGGACACCGGAGCTGGGCCGTTCTGGGCGAGATGGGCGAACTCGGTGAGGAGTCCGTTACCGAGCATGACCGCGTCGGCCGGCTCGTTGTGCGCTTAGATATCACTCGGCTCGTCGTCGTCGGAAGTGGGAGGCCCATGAGCGCCATGCACCACGGGGCGGTGATGGAGGGTTCCTGGGGTTCGGAGTCGATCCCGGTGCCCGACGCCGATGCCGCGTGGGAGTTGCTGCGCCGCGAACTGCAGCCCGGTGACGTGGTGCTGGTCAAGGCCTCCAACGCCGCCGGGCTGGGTGCCCTGGCCGAGGCCCTGGTGCAGGACGCGCCCGGATGAGACTGATTCTCGTGGCCGTCGGCATCTCGCTGACGGTGTCGATCCTGTTGACGCCGTGGCTGATCCGGCTGTTCACCCGGCAGGGCTTCGGGCAGGAGATCCGCGAGGACGGCCCGCCCAGCCACCACACCAAGCGGGGCACCCCGTCGATGGGCGGCGTCGCCATCGTCGCCGGCATCTGGGCCGGCTACTTCGGCGCCCACATCGTCGGGCTGGCACTGGATGGCAGCGGTCCGACGGCATCGGGACTGCTGGTGCTCGGGCTGGCCACCGCTCTGGGCGGCGTCGGCTTCATCGACGATCTGATCAAGATCCGCCGCGCCCGCAACCTCGGACTCAACAAGACCGCCAAGACCATCGGCCAGATCGGTTCGGCGGTGTTGTTCGGCGTTCTGGCGCTGCAGTTCCGCAACGCCGACGGCCTCACGCCGGGCAGCGCGCAGCTGTCCTACGTGCGCGAAATCGCCACTGTCACATTGCCGCCCCTGCTGTTCGTGGTGTTCGTGGTGTTCGTCATCAACGCCTGGGGTAACGCGGTGAACTTCACCGATGGGCTCGACGGGCTGGCCGCGGGCAGTATGGCCATGGTCAGTGCGGCCTACGTGCTGATCACCTTCTGGCAGTACCGCAACGCCTGCGCGACGGCGCCGGGCCTGGGTTGCTACAACGTGCGAGACCCGCTGGATCTGGCGCTCATCGCCGCCGCGACCGCCGGGGCCTGCATCGGCTTTCTGTGGTGGAACGCCGCCCCGGCGAAGATCTTCATGGGTGACACCGGGTCGCTGGCGCTCGGCGGCATCATCGCGGGCCTGTCGATCACCAGTCGCACCGTGGTGCTCGCCGTGGTGCTCGGCGCGCTGTTCGTCGCCGAGGTCACCTCGGTGGTGGTGCAGATCCTGGCCTTCCGGACCACCGGGCGGCGGGTGTTCCGGATGGCGCCGTTCCATCACCACTTCGAACTCGTCGGGTGGGCCGAGACGACGGTGATCATCCGGTTCTGGCTGCTGACCGCGATCGCCTGCGGTCTGGGTGTGTCGCTGTTCTACAGCGAATGGCTGAGCGCCATAGGTGATTAGTGCCGTCGGCGACTGACCTGCGCCCGCTGGTCCCCCGAGCCCGGGTGCTGGTGGCCGGGGCCAGGGTGACCGGCCGGGCCGTCCTGCGCGCGCTGGCCCCGTGGGATCTGCGGCTGTCGGTGTGTGACGACAACGCTGAGGCGCTCGCGGCGCTGTCCGGGGTGGATGCGATGACGCCCGCCGATGCCGCCGTCCGGGCCGCCGACTTCGACCTGGTGGTGACCAGCCCGGGCTTCCCGCCGACCACGCCGGTGCTCGCCGCCGCGGCTGCCGGCGGCGTGCCGATCTGGGGCGACGTGGAGTTGGCCTGGCGCCTGGATGCGGCCGGCCATTACGGCCCGCCCCGGCAGTGGCTGGTGGTCACCGGCACCAACGGCAAGACGACCACCACCTCGATGCTGCACGCCATGCTGCTGGCGGGCGGCCGTGATGCGATGCTGTGCGGCAATATCGGCGAGCCGGTCCTCGACGTGCTGCCGGCGACCGCCGGCGTGCTCGCCGTGGAGGTGTCGAGTTTCCAGCTGTTCTGGGCGCCGTCGCTGCGCCCGGAGGCGGGTGTGGTTCTCAACGTCGCCGAGGACCACCTGGACTGGCACGGCAGCTTCGAGGCCTACGCCGCCGCCAAGGCCCGCGCGCTGGACGGCCGGGTGGCCGTGGTCGGGCTCGATGATCCGCCGGCGCGGGCTCTGCTGGCCACCGCCGCGGCGCCGGTGAAGGCGGGCTTCACGCTCGGCGAGCCGAGTCCCGGGGAACTGGGGGTCCGCGACGGGATGCTCATCGACCGGGCGTTCGCGCCCGATCTGGCCCTGGCCCCGGCCGCGTCCATCCCGGTCGCGGGCCCGGTCGGTGTTCTCGACGCGCTCGGGGCGGCGGCGCTGGCCCGGGCGGTCGACGTCCCCGCCGACGCCATCGCCTCGGCGCTGGCCGGTTTCCGGGTCGGACGTCACCGTGGGGAGCGGGTGGGGGTGATCGGCGGGGTGTCCTACGTGGACGATTCCAAGGCCACCAACCCGCACGCGGCGCAGGCGTCGATCCTGGCCTACCCGCGGGTGGTGTGGGTCGCCGGCGGACTGCTCAAAGGGGCCTCCATCGCCGAGACGGTGGCCCGGGTGGCCGACCGCCTCGCGGGTGCGGTGCTCATCGGGACCGACCGGCAGGTGATTGCCGAGGCGTTATCGCGACACGCGCCGGATGTCCCGGTCATCCAGGTTGTGACACGCGAGGATGCTGGGATGCATGTGGCGAGTGAGGCAGGTGGGACTCGAGTGGTTGACGTGTCCGGACCCGGAACTGCTGAGCAGGTGATGGCGCAGGTCGTCGCCGCCGCCGGACGGCTCGCCGGCAGCGGTGACACGGTGCTGTTGGCGCCTGCCGGGGCCTCGTTCGACCAGTTCGACGGCTATGCCGACCGCGGTGAAGCCTTCGCCGCCGCGGTGCGCGCCGCGGCCGGGTAGGGATTTGTGCAGATGAGCGGCCTGCTGTCCCGGCTGCGGACCCGCAATGCGGCCGGGGCGCCCGAGGCACCCGAGTCGGGCGGCGAGGCCTCGGAGGCCGAGACCGGGGAGCGGAAAACTCCGGTCGCCTTCCACCCGCATCGGAGCGTGGCCGCGTGGCTGTCGCGGCCTTTGACGTCGTTCCATCTCATGGTCTCGGTCGCGGCCCTGTTGACCACGATGGGCCTGATCATGGTGCTGTCGGCCTCCGGCGTGCACTCCTACGACGAGGACGGCTCCCCGTGGACCATCTTCGCCCGTCAGGTGGTCTGGGCGTCGGTCGGACTGTTCGCCTGCTGGTTCGCGCTGCGACTGCCGGTGAGTTTCATGCGCCGCACCGCATTCGCCGGCTTCGCGGTGACCGTCGTGTTGCTGATCCTGGTGCTGATCCCGGGTATCGGCCGGGTGGCCAACGGCACCCGGGGGTGGTTCGTCATCGGTGGGCTGTCCATGCAGCCCTCCGAACTGGCCAAGATCGCGTTCGCCATCTGGGGTGCGCACCTGCTGGCGGCGCGCCGGATGGAACGCGCCTCGCTGCGCGAGATGCTGATCCCGCTGATCCCGGCCGCGGTGATCGCGCTCGGTCTCATCGTCGCCCAGCCTGACCTGGGCCAGACCGTGTCGCTGGGCATCATCCTGCTGGCCCTGCTGTGGTTCGCCGGGCTGCCGCTGAAGGTCTTCGTCAGCTCGTTGCTCGCCGCCGTCTCCGCGGCGGCGATACTGGCGGTGTCCGAGGGATACCGCTCAGCCCGGGTGCAGTCCTGGCTGGACCCCAGCGCCGACGCCCAGGGAGCCGGGTATCAGGCCCGGCAGGC
>JBFYOQ010000174.1:0-6120 GCA_041303735.1 Mycobacterium sp. | reverse complement strand
CACCTGGTTCATCCACACCACATGATCGGCGGGCAGGCCGAGTGTGGCGGGCAGCCGGGCCCGGTTGGCCGCCACCGCCGCGGGCTCGTCGCCGACAAGGTCGCCGAGGTTGAACGAGTCGTACGGCGGGGCGGACACCCCGCCGGACCGGGTCGTGGTGATGCGCCGGATACGAACGGCCACCGCGGAATCAGTGCCGCATGAAGGGCGGCACGTCGACGTCGTCGTCATCGTCGCCGAAGGCGGCTGAACCGTTGGTGTGCACCGGAACGCCCGCGGGTTCCATCGTCTCGATGGGCTCGAACAGCGAGGAGCTGAGCGCACCGGCCGCACCGGCCGCGATGGCCGTGCTGCCGAAGACCGGCTTGCGGCTCGGGCTGGTGGCGTCGAAGCCGGCTGCGATCACCGTGACCCGGACCTCGTCACCGAGCGAGTCGTCGATAACCGTGCCGAAGATGATGTTGGCCTCCGCGTGGGCGGCCTCCTGGACCAGGGTGGCAGCCTCGTTGATCTCGAACAGGCCGAGGTCGCTGCCGCCGGCGATGGACATCAGCACGCCCTGGGCGCCCTCCATCGAGGCCTCCAGCAGCGGGGAGTTGATGGCAATCTCGGCGGCCTTGAGCGCACGGCCCTCGCCGCGCGAGGAGCCGATGCCCATCAGGGCGGTGCCCGCCCCGCTCATGATGCCCTTGACGTCGGCGAAGTCGACGTTGATCAGGCCGGGCGTGGTGATCAGATCGGTGATGCCCTGCACACCGTTGAGCAGCACCTCGTCGGCGCTGCGGAAGGCGTCCATCAGCGAGACACCGGCGTCCCCCATCTGCAGCAGCCGGTCATTGGGGATGACGATCAGGGTGTCGCAGCTCTCCCGCAGCGCGGCGATGCCCGTCTCGGCCTGGTTGGACCGGCGCTTGCCCTCGAAGGAGAACGGCCGGGTCACCACACCCACGGTCAGGGCACCGAGCTTGCGCGCGATGTTGGCCACGACGGGGGCGCCGCCGGTGCCGGTGCCGCCACCCTCGCCGGCGGTGACGAACACCATGTCGGCGCCGCGCAACAGCTCCTCGATCTCGTCCTTGGCATCCTCGGCGGCCTTGCGGCCCACATCGGGATCCGCGCCGGCGCCGAGGCCGCGGGTGGAGTCGCGGCCGACGTCGAGTTTGACGTCGGCGTCGCTCATCAGCAGCGCCTGGGCGTCGGTGTTGATGGCGATGAACTCGACGCCCTTGAGCCCCTGTTCAATCATGCGGTTGACGGCGTTCACGCCGCCACCGCCGATGCCAACGACCTTGATGACGGCGAGATAGTTATGCGGTGGGGTCATCGCGATGGTCTTCCTCCGTGATGGGACATCTACTGAACATCTGGGGCCGGTGCGACCCTCCTGATAAACCCTCAACCTCAACCAGAGGCTTAGAGTTATGTCAAGTTGTGCCGCGCAAACAGAACGGTAGGACCGCTGCGCGACGGATGTGGGAGGCGCGCCCGCGTGTCGCCGGTAAATTTCGCGTTATTTGACCGTCGGCAGATCGGGGCTCGACACGTCGTACACCCGGCCGGGCTGGGTGAGCAGGGCGGCCAGTTTCTCGGCCTTCTCCCCGGTGCGCTCGGTGGTCCCCCACACCACCGTGCGGCCGTCTGTCAGGGTCAGCGTGATCGAGGCGACCGAGGGCGCGGCGATTCGGCTCACCTGGGCCACCACTTCGGGGCGAAGCGCCGTCATCACCTCCAGTGCGGCCTGGGTCGTCGGATCGGTCGGCCCCGGGTTGTCGACATCGATATATGCCAGACCGGGCGGTGGCGGCGCGGTCGCGAAGTCGACTCCGTCGCGGTCGAACAGGTGCGGGCCGTCGCCGAAATCCTTCACCACGACAGGCACCCGTTCAAGGATCGTGATCCGCAGGGTCGACGGGTACTCACGCTGCACCCGGGCACTGGCCACGCGGCGGATGCCGGCCACCCGGTCGGCCACCGCATCGGTGTCGATCTGCAACAGCGGGGTTCCCGGCGCGACCTTCGCAACGTCCACCACCTCCTCGCGGCTGACCTCTCCGGTGCCGACCACCACCACCGAGCGGGCCGACATCACCGGCGTGAAGTACAGGACGAGACCCAACCCCACGCTGGCCACACCGAGCACGATGAGCCAGATCAGCATGCGCAGGCCTTTGACGGTGCGATCGCCCAACCGCTTGGGCGCCTCGATCACCTCGCCGAGCGCCTTGCGCTTGGCGTCACGGCGGGCGGACTCGATGGCCGTAGCCCGCTGCTGGGCCTCGCGGCGCTCAGCGCGTTCCCGCCGCGCCCGCCGGCGCGGGCCCTCCGGGTCGTCGGCCTCCTCGGCGGTGCTCTCCTCGGCGGTGCTCTCGAGGGCGGTGCTCTCGAGGGCGGTGCTCTCGAGGGCGGTGTCGTCGTCACCGGCGTCGGCAGAAGCATCGCCGACGTCCGGCTCGACCGGATCAGGCTGCTCAGGCTCGCGGAGATCCGGATCGCGTTCGATCACCGGTTCGAACTCGGGAGCGTTCGGGTCGCCGGTCACTGACTCCTCCAGCGGTCGTCGGCGCGCCCGTCCAGCGCTGCGATGATCTCCGGGCCCAGCATCGTGACGTCGCCGGCGCCCATCGTCACCACGACGTCGCCCGGCTTGACGACGGCGGCGACCCGGTCGGCGACCGCGGAGAAATCGGGCACGTAGTGCACCGGCACATGGACGTGTTCGGCGACGCTGGCGCCGCTGACTCCGGGCAGTGGCTGTTCCCGTGCGGCGTAGACGTCGAGGACGAAAACCTCGTCGGCGTTGCCCAACGCCTCTCCGAACTCACGCGCGAAAGTCTTTGTGCGCGAATACAAGTGGGGCTGAAAGACGACGATGCTACGCGCTCCGGTGACGGTCGGATGGCCGGTGGCGCCCTGCCGCGCGACTGCCCGCAATGCGGTGAGCGTGGCACACACCTCGGTGGGGTGGTGGGCATAGTCGTCGAACACGCGCACACCGTTGGCCGTGCCCACCAGCTCGAACCGGCGGCGCACCCCCTCGAAACCGGCCAGTCCGTCGAGTACGTCCTGCACCGGTGCGCCGGCGTCGGCCGCGGCCAGGACGGCACCGAGCGCATTGAGCGCCATGTGCCGCCCCGGGACCGCCAACCGCATGGCGCGCGGGTGTACGTCGCCGGACAACCGGATGTGGGCGAGGGCTCCGGTGCCCTGCTGCTCCCAACTCACCAGCTCGCCGGCCAGACCCGCCTCAGGCGCACTGCCGTAGCGCAGTACCCGGACGCCCAGTGCCGCGCAACGTTGCGCCAGCGCTGCCGCACCCGGGTCGTCCACGCAGACCACCAGGGCACCACCGGGCGCCAACCGCTCGACGAAGGCGTCGAACACATCCGTGTAGGCCTGCTCGCTGCCGAAGAAATCCAGATGGTCGGCCTCGATGTTTGTCACCACCGCGACATCGGGGGTGTACTCCAGCAGCGAACCGTCACTCTCGTCGGCCTCGGCGACGAAGACCCGCCCGCTGCCGTGGTGGGCGTTGGTGCCGGCCTCCCCCAGGTCGCCGCCGACGGCGAAGGACGGGTCGAATCCGCAGTGCTGCAGGGCCACGATGAGCATCGAGGTGGTGGTGGTCTTACCGTGCGTCCCGGTGACCAGCAGGGTGTGCGTGCCCACCATCAACTTCGCCAGCACCGACGGCCGCAGGATCACCGGGACCGCCCGGCGGCGGGCCTCCACCAGCTCCGGGTTGGTCTTGGGGATGGCCGCATGGGTGGTGATCACCGCGGTCGGGCCGCCCGGCAGCAGGTCGAGGTTCGCCGCGTCGTGGCCGATGGCGACCCGCGCTCCGCGAGCCCGCAGGGCGGCCACCCCGCGCGACTCCTTGGCATCCGACCCCGAGACCTCCGCACCCCGATCCAACAGGATGCGCGCGATGCCCGACATCCCGGCGCCGCCGATTCCGACCATGTGGACCCGCCGCAATTCCGGCGGCAGTTGCGCGGGCTGATTCACCGGCGCGCCCCTTGCGTGCGGCGACCGGCGCGGGCGACGTCGAGGACCACCCGGGCGACCCGCGCCGCGGCGTCCCGATGGCCGACCCCGGCCGCGGCGGCCGTCATGGCCGACAGCCGAGCCGTATCGGTGATCAGCCCCACCACCTGCCCGGCGACGAGCGCCGGAGTCAGATCGGCGTCATCGACGAGGAGTCCGCCTCCGGCGTCGACCACCGGCAGCGCGTTGAGGCGCTGCTCGCCGTTGCCGATCGGCAGGGGCACGTAGACGGCGGGCAGTCCGACCGCGGAGACCTCGGCCACGGTCATCGCCCCCGACCGGCAGATCGCCAGATCGGCGGCCGCGTAGGCGAGATCCATGCGACTGAGGTAGGGCACCGCGACATACGGCGGATCCCCCGGGCGCGGGGCGGGCAGATCGAGGGTGTTCTTCGGCCCGTGGGCGTGCAGCACCGCGACGCCGGCCGCCGTGAGGGACTCCGCGGCCTGCGATACCGCCCGGTTGATCGAGGCGGCGCCCTGGGATCCGCCGAACACCAGCAGCACCCGGGCGTCGGGGCCGAAGCCGAAGTGGGCGCGGGCCTGCTCTCGCAACGCGGCACGGTCGAGTCCGGTGATCGAGGACCGCAGTGGCATGCCCACCACCTCCGCACCCGGCAGTCCGCAGTCGGGCACAGCGGCCAGCACCCGGGTGGCGATACGCGCCCCCACCCGGTTGGCCAATCCGGCGCGGGCGTTGGCCTCGTGAACCACCACCGGGGCCCGGCCCCGGGCCGCAAGGTAGGCGGGCACCGCGACATAGCCGCCGAAGCCGACGACCACGTCGGCCGCCACCTCGCGCAGCACGGCCCGGGCTTCCCGCACCGACTGGCGCAACCTCGACGGCACCCGGATGAGATCTGCGGTCAGCCGTCGCGGCAGCGGTACCGGTGTGATGAGTTCCAGGGCGTATCCGCGCTCGGGCACCAACCGGTTCTCCAACCCCCGCGCGGTGCCCAGTGCGGTGATCCGGATGGTCGGGTCAAGGGCGCGCAGTGCGTCGGCGACCGCCATCGCGGGTTCGACGTGGCCGGCGGTTCCGCCACCGGCCAGCACGACCGACAGACTGCCCGTGTCACCGTCGGATGAAGTGCCGCCGGACGGGTCGCCGCCGGATGGGTCGCCGACGCAGTCCAAGCTCACCCGTACTGCTGACCTTCCAGTCTGCGGGACCGCCGCCGCCGGCCGGTCCCGTGCTGCGCGTGGCCCTGCGCCGCGGCGGCACGCCTCTGATGAGAGGCGCTTCCATGATGCCCTGACCGCTTCGTTGCCCCGCGCGCCGTCCCGGCTTCGGCGCTCGCCGCCCGCCGTCGCGGGACTTCGCCGGCCCCTGTCGTCCGTGCCGCCGGCGGCCTGCCCTGCCGGCCGGTCTTGGCTGTCTTGGCGGTCTTGCCCGGCTTGGGAGCCGCGGGTCTGGCCGCCCGATTGCCCGGTGAATTCGACCCCAACCGGTCGCGCAGCGCCTCCACCTTGGTGGGCACGTAGGGGTCCGGCAGCGGCAACCGCAGCAGACGGTTCATCCGATCGTCGCGGCCGGCGCGCAGCGCGGCCACCGCGTCTGGTTCGTGGCGGGCGGCGTTGGCCATCAACCCGACCATGAAAAGAGTTGCGGCCGTTGATGTCCCACCGGCTGAGATCAACGGCAGCTGGATCCCGGTGACCGGCAGCAGGCCGATGACGTAGCCCACGTTGATGAACACCTGACCGATCACCCACGCCGTCGCCGTTGCGGTCAGCAGCCGCAGGAACGGGTCTGCCGAGCGCCGGGCGATCCGCATACCGGTATAGGCGAAGACACCGAACAGCGCCAACAGGCCGGCCGCACCGATGAAGCCCAGTTCCTCACCGACGATGGCGAAGATGAAGTCGTTGTGGGCATTGGGCAGGTAATTCCACTTCGCCGTGCCCTGTCCGAGTCCGTCGCCGAACACCCCGCCGTTGGCAAGCGCGAACTTGGCCTGCCGGGCCTGATACCCGGCTCCCTGGGCGTCGGCGCTGGGGTCCAGCCAGGACTGCACCCGGGCTGAGCGGTATCCCTCGGACACCGCCAGTATCGCCGCCGCGGAGACGGCGGCGA
>JBFYOQ010000173.1:0-10064 GCA_041303735.1 Mycobacterium sp. | reverse complement strand
GTGCGATGGATCTGGCTCTGGCCGATGCCCGGGCGCTGTCGGCGGATGTGATTATCGCCAATGATCCCGACGCCGACCGCAGTGCCGCCGGTATCCGAACTGCCGAGGATTACCGGATGCTGACCGGCGATGAGGTGGGCGCACTGCTGGGATGGTGGATCGCCGAACGTGGCCGCCGCAGCGGGTCACCGGCCACGGGTGTCTACGCGCAGTCGATCGTCTCGGGCACGCTGCTGGAGCGCATTGCGACCGACGCGGGGCTGGGCTATGCCACCACGCTGACCGGGTTCAAGTGGATCTCCAAGGTCCCGGACCTGAGATTCGGCTACGAGGAGGCCTTGGGCTACTGCTGCGACCCGACGGCGGTCAAGGACAAGGACGGCATCACCGCCTCGCTGCTGATGCTGGAGATGGTGGCCGCGCTTAAGGCGCAGGGCCGGGGAATCCAGGATGTCCTGGACGATCTCGCCGGCAAGTTCGGGCTGTACGCGACAAGCCAACTGTCGGTGCGGGTTTCGGATATCGCATTGATCGCCGATGCGATGTCGCGGCTTCGCGCCGACCCGCCCACTTCGCTGGGTGGGCGCACTGTGGTGCGGATGGACGATCTGGAGAAGGGCGTTGACGGACTGCCGCCCACCGATGGCCTGCGCTTCACCCTCAACGATGCCCGGGTGATCATCCGGCCCAGCGGCACCGAACCCAAACTCAAGTGCTATCTGCAGGTGGTCGTGCCGGTGACGGGCGATATCGCGCAGGCCCGCGCAACCGCGGACGCGGAGTTGGCGGCGCTGCGGGCTGATGTCGCGGAGGTGCTGGCGCTGTAGGTTCAGACCGCCGCGGCCTGCGTCATCTCGATGTGGTCGGGGGTCCGCCGCCGCCCGATCGTCCGCCAGGCGAAGATCGCACCGGCCAGTGCCACCGCGGCGAGCACGAGCATCGACGTGGTGATCGCACCCGACGCGGCGCCGACGACGGCCTCCTTGATCGCATCGATGGCGTCCCGGGGCAGTCCGGCCAAGGCGGCGTCCGCACGGGTCATATCGCCATCTTGAACGGCGTCGGCGTAAGCGGTGGCGACATCCTGCAATTCGGGGCGGGCGTCGAGGCCCGATCCGACCTTGGATGCCGTCAGCGTCCCGATCACCGAGGTCACCAGTGCGACACCGAGTGCCGCGGGGATGTTGAACGTCATCTGCATCAGACCCGACCCCATGCCGGCCCGCTTGGCGTCCACCGCGCACATTCCGGCGGTGTTGCAGGCCGGCAGCGCGATACCGACGCCGATGCCCATGAGCGCCAACGGCATCACCATCTGACCCAGGGTGGTGCTGGGGGAGAAGACCAGTCCCATCCAGGCCAGTGCCACCGCCTGCATGAGCAGCGCCACGGTGATCGGCAGACCCGGGCCCACCTTGTCCACCCAGCGCCCGGCGGGCGGCTCGAACACCATGCAGATCGCTGTGGTGATCAAGATGACGTTGGCAGCCTTGCCGGGGGAGTAACCCAGAACGTTGATGAAGTAGAGCGAGCCGACGAAGATCAGGAACGGGATATAGACGAATCCGACCGCGCTCTCGGCGAAGAACCCGCCGGAGAACAACCGCTCTTTCCACAGCTTGAAATCGACGAGGGGATGGGCGATCTTGGTTTCAACGACCCCGAATGCGGCCAGCAGACCGATGCCGACGGCGATCGTTCCCCACGTCCCCGCGGCGGTCCAACTCGCCGACGAGTTCTGCAGTCCATAGGTCAAAAGAGTGATGCCGGTGGCGCCGAGGAGAAGGCCGATCCAGTCGTAGCTACCACCGGCCAGCACACTTCGATACCCGCGGGTCGCCGCCAGCGTCACCGCGATGACCAGGCCGGTCAGCGGAACCGCCACCCAGAACACCCATCGCCAGGTGGCGACGTCCATCATCCAGGCGGCGAACAGAGGGCCGAGCAGCAGGCCGAACCCGTGTGCGAATCCCCATACTCCGACGGCTAATCCACGTTGTCGCAGCGGGAACGAATTGACCACGATGGACAGCGTCGCCGGGGCGGAGATCCCGATGCCGATGCCCTGGATGGCCCGTCCGCTGATCAGCAGTTCGCCGCCCACCGCGATGGCCGACATCACCAATCCGACCCCGAAGATCATGAAGCCGATCACGATCATCCGCACCTCGCCGACGAGGTCGCCCATCCGGCCGCCGGCCACCAGAGCGGCGCCGAACGCCAGGCTGTAGGCGGTGATGGTCCAGGTCTGGGCTGACAGGCTCAGCGCCAGATCAGCCTTGATGGTGGGCAGCGCGGGCCCGATCACGGTGGAGAACATCTGCGCGATCAGCGCGCCGAAACCCATGGCGGCCAGGATCGCCCAGGCTGCCTTGCCCGCCTTCTGTCCGCTCAGTGGTGCTACCGCGGCGCTCTCAATCTCCATGACCGGATGTCCTCTCCTCGAGATCCCACGGCCCGAAGGCCTGGGGCAGAATCTGAGCCATCGTCTGAACGCCCTGTGGCGTCATGATTGCCAGCTCCGGGCCGCCGTGCTCGTAGAGCAACTGTCGGCATCGCCCGCACGGCATCAATGCGTCACCGTTGCCGTCGACGCAGAATGCCGCCGTCAGGCGTCCGCCCCCGGTGGCATACAGGTGCGACACCATTGAGCATTCGGCGCACAGCGTCAGCCCATACGAGGCGTTCTCGACGTTGGCGCCCGATACCACCCGGCCGTCATCGGTGAACGCGGCAACGCCTACCGGGAATGTGGAGTAGGGGGAATACGAGTTCGCCGAGGCTGCTACTGCTGCCCGGCGCAACGTCTCCCAATCGACCTCGCCCACGTGACCCCGACCTCCCGTGGAAATCCCCTGATCAGCCAGCCTGGCTGGCTGACGGCGTCAACGTAGCACCGACGACACGGGAATTTGCCGGAATCGGGGGGCGTCGCGCGGTGGCGGGCTCGACACGACCTCGACTTGGATGGTTCGTGTGCAATGCTGCCCGTGAACTGATGGATGGGCCCGACTGAACAGGCGAGGTGGCGGGTGTCCCCGAGTGCAGGTGGCGCGAAGTCCGAGGTGGCTCTTGTGACAACTCGTCGGGTCGACCACGACCGCGTCGGGGACTACCAGATGTGGAGCGAGAAGGTTCGCGCCATTCTGGAACGGACGCCTGGATTCATTTCGGCCGAACAGTTGCCGGCCATCCCGGGCGGGCAGGATTTCTGGACACAAATCGTGCGGTTCTCCGACAAGGACCACTCAGTGAGGTGGACCCGCTCCGCTGAACTAGCCGCGCTGATCAAAGAAATCGAGCCCTACACCGAGAACACGGAAGTCTCTGCCGTCCGGGTCGGTAACAACGATTGGCTGAATTTTGGGCTCAGCACCGAATCAGGACCGGGCGCGCCCGCCAAATGGAAGCAACTCATCGCAGGAATCATGGCCCTCTACCCCACGGTGATGGTGGTGAACCAACTCCTCGGGCGGTTCATACCCCTGCCCTTGGCGTTATCGGTATTGCTGACGAACGCCATCGCGATGGCGCTAGTGATGATGGTCTTTCTGCCGCAGCTCTCGCGAGTGCTGCGCGGGTGGCTGCTGCCGGCCCAGCAACTGCGGGTATCGAAGACCGTCGGCGTTTCGGTTCTGCTGCTAGCGGTGATCGGTGCCTGCCTGGCGTTATTCCTCGTGCTGTTCCCGGACTGACTCAGGCGACGATCGGTGCGCCGGCGGGGTCGCCCGGCGTCGCCGTCAGCGGGATGTACACCGTGCCCTCGCACGCCCCGCCGCCGATGTTGGTGGAGAAGGTTCCCTTCAGCGAGCCGTCGGCCTGCGGGGTGTAGGTCGTCACCGAACTGGCCGGGTCGAAGGTGATGGTGCGATCCGGCAGCAGGCAGTCCCACCGCCAGTTGTCCGTCCGCGACCACTGGGTGCCGGTCCAGTCGAACTTGGTGGCCTGCGACGCGTTGTCCTTGGGCACCGGGCCATCCAGCACCGAGGCCACACAGGTGCCCGACGAGCAGTCGGTGCCGAAGTTGTACCAGGCGGTGTACGCCTCTTCGCTCTGGCGAGCCGCGGAGCTGGTGCCGGTCTTCTGGTCGGTGTGGAAGGTGACCTGGTACCAGCCGTTCCAATTCGGTGCGGGCTCGGCCCACGCAGTCGGCGCAACCGTCATCGATGCGGCCAGCGCGACGGCGCCGACCGCGCCGAGACGGCTCATCGCTGGCAGACCCCGTTGACGATCGTCTTGCAGCTCGCGCCGGGGGGTGTCGGGTTGATCGTGGGGGAGAACGAGTTGTTCCCGCCCGGGCCGACCGCCTTCTCGGTGGGGGAAATCGGTGCCGTGCTCGACGCCGACGGTGCCGTGGTGGCCGGTGTGGTGGTGGTGGTGGGCTCTTCTTTGGTGCTTGTGGAGCAACCGGCGGTGAGCGTGCCCATCACGACCAGGGAAGCACCCCCGGCGACCAGTGCGAGGCGACGAGCCAGCTGTGAAGACTTCATGGTGTGTGCCGTCCATCCGTAGGGCCGACCACGACGGCCGGCTTTTCTACCCTTGAGTCTAATCCTCCGGTCTAATCCCCGGTCAGGACGAGGTGAAACCTTCGCGCTTGTGGGCGCCGTCGCAGAACGGCTTGTTGGCGGAGTGGCCGCACCGGCACAGGAAACTCTTGGACGTCTCCTTCACCACGGTGCCGTCGGAGGCGAGGATCTCCACCTCGCCGTCGACCTGCAGGGGTCCGTCGGGCAGGGAGGTGATGGTGACTTTGGAAGATGATCCGCTCATGGCAGGCATTGTGCCCTACCCGTGCCCAGACACCCAGATTGTCAGACACCCAGCGCGGACTCGATACCGCTGCGGGCGAAGTAGAGCAGGAACCCCGCGGCGACGACCCACAGCAGTGGACTGATCTCCCGGGCCTTGCCGGACGCCGCGCGCAACACCACCCAACTGATGAAACCCACGCCGATACCGTTGGCGATCGAGTAGCTCAACGGCATCACCGCGACGGTGAGCACGACGGGCAGGGCCACGGAGAACTCGGCGAGGTCGATGTGACGCAGGTGTGAGGCCATCATGGCGCCGACGATCACCAGAGCGGCCGCGGCCACCTCCGACGGGACGATCGAGGCCAGCGGCGCCACGAACATCGCGGCCAGGAACAGCACCCCGGTCACCAGGTTGGCCAGACCGGTGCGCGCGCCTTCGCCGATGCCGGCGCCGGATTCGATGAACACCGTGTTCGACGACGCCGATGCCGCACCGCCCGCCACCGCGCCGATGCCCTCGACGGTCAGCGCGGCGCGCAGCCGCGGAAACGTCCCCTGGGCGTCGGCCAGCCCCGCCTCCCGGGACAGCCCGGTCAGCGTGCCCAGGGCGTCGAAGAAGTTGGCGAACACCAAGGTGAACAGCAGCACGGTGGCCGCCAGCACCCCGATGCGGTCGAAGCTTCCCAGGCTGACATCGCCGAGCAGCGACAGATCGGGCAGCGCGAATGGTGAGCCGGAGAGCTTCGGCACCGACAGGCGCCAGCCGCCGGGCCGCTCGACAGCTGAGCCCAGGTGCCAGATCGCCTCGACGACCACCGCCACCACCGTGCCGGCCAGCAGGCCGATCAGGATGCCCCCGCGGATCTTTCGGGCCACCAGGACACCGGTCAGAAGAAGGGTGAAGACGAAGACCGCTGTCGGAACCGTCGTGATCGAGCCCGACCCGCCGGAGCCCAGACCGACAGGCGGCGCCGGCAGGCCGGTCGAGGAGATGAAGCCGGCGTCGACCAGGCCGATGAAGAGGATGAACAGCCCGATGCCCGCGGTGATCGCCATCTTCAGTTGCATGGGCACCGCGTCGAACACCATCTGCCGCAGTCCGGAGACGGCCAGCGCCACGATGATCAGTCCGTTGATGACGACCAGACCCATCGCTTCCGGCCAGGTGAGCGAGCCGACCACCGAGGTCGCCAGGAACGAGTTGATGCCCAGGCCCGCCGCGAAGGCGAACGGCAACCGCGCGACGACGCCGAAGAGGATCGTCATGGTGCCCGCGACGAGCGCGGTGACCGCCGACACCTGGGCGAACTGCAGCGAGTTGCCGGCGACATCGGGGGAGCCGGACAGGATGATGGGGTTGAGCACCACGATGTAGGCCATCGCGATGAAGGTGACCAGCCCGCCGCGCGCCTCGGCGGCGACGCTCGATCCGCGCGCGGTGATCTCGAAGAAGCGATCCAGGCGATTCACCCCTGGAACCTTAGGTGCTGGCCGATCAGTTCAACGGCTGAACCCTCAACCATGGTGTGCAACCGTAGGTTTGGAACATCGTCATGGTGGGGGTGACGCCGGCTCTCGCCGCCGACCCGCTGCTCACGAAGAGCCCGGAGTCCACTTCCCAGCCGCGCGCGTCGTATCCGGTCCACACGCAGATACCGCCCGGACCGACCGCGGCCCGGTAGTCGCCGTAGCGCACCATCTGCGGAACCGACCACATCCCGTCACTGGTCAGTGCCGCAGCTGTGCTGGCGCCGGTGGCGGTGGCTGTCGGGGACGCCGTCACCGTGGCGGTGGCGGTGGCGGTGGCGGTGACGGTGGTGGTGCGGGGTGCGGCCTGCACCGTCGTGGTCGACGTTGGCACAGCCGGCACCGACACGCTCGTTACGGTCGTGGTCTGCATCGAGACAGCAGTCTGCTGTCCGGGTGTTGATGTGGTGCCCAGGACCACCGCACCGGCCAGCAATCCGAGTGCGGCCGCCGCCACCGCAATCGGCAGCGGCGAACGCCGCACCGGGACTGGAGGTGGCGGGGCTGACGGGACGGGAAGGTTGCGCGGCACCGCGGCGAGGGTCGGGGCGGCGGGCTCGGGCTGATCGGCCGTCGACATGCCGGCAAGGGCGTCGACGAAGTGCCGGCAACTCGGGAAACGCGCAGCCGGATCTTTGGCCATCGCGCGGCGTATCGGTGCATCGAACACCGCCAGATCCGACCGCACGGCACCCGGTGCGGGCGGATCCGCGGTCAGATGTCGACTGATGGTGACCGCCGGGCTGGAATGCGAGTACGGCGGCGAGCCGGTGAGCAGGTGGAAAGCCGTTGCGGCAAGGGAGTATTGGTCGGCGCGGTGATCAATCAAGGCATCCGACAGTTGTTCGGGGGCGGAGTAATTGACCGTGCCCAGCGCCATATTGGTTGCCGTCAGGCCACTGATCTCATTGAGCAGGCGTGCGATTCCGAAGTCCGCCAGCAGGATTCGCCGATCAGCCGCCGATCCCTCGGTGAGCAGGATGTTGGCCGGTTTGACGTCACGGTGCAGCAGGCCGCGGCCGTGCGCGTAGTCCAGCGCGGAGGCGACCGCGGACAGGATGGCCAGCGCCTCCCGCGGAGGCATCCCGGCGGGGTAGCGGCGGCGCATCAGATCAGCAGCGTCGGAGCCGTCGACGAAGTCGAAGGAGATCCACAGCTGGCCGTCGCATTCGCCCCGATCGTGGACACCGACGATGTGCGGGTGGAACAGCGTGGCCGCCAGGTCCGCCTCGCGGTGGAACCGGTCCCGGAACGCCGGGTCGGCAGACACGTCGGGGGAGAGGATCTTGACCGCGTCGCGGCGCGGCAGCCTGGGGTGCTCGGCCAGATAGACCTCACCCATTCCGCCCGACCCCAGCAGGCGGATGATCCGGTATCCCGCGAAGGTCGCGCCCACATTCAGCGCCATAGCGACGACGCTACGACCGGCCTCCGACAAAATCCGGCCAAATCCGGCCAGATACCGGCTGCCGCGGGCGTCAGCGCAGCGGAGTGGGCTCCACCACGCCGATCTCGGCGGGATTGGTGACCGCCGCCGGCAGGAACCGCTCGATACAGAACACGAACAGCCCCCCGCCGATGAGCCCGCCGATCAGCGGGGCGATGATCGGCAGCCAGAAGTACAACTCCGGTCCATTGGCAGAGAACCAGGCGTCCTGATAGCCGGTCAGCCAGGAGGCCAACCGCGGGCCGAAGTCGCGGGCCGGGTTGATGGCATAGCCGGCGTTGGCGCCCCAGCCCAACCCGATGGCGACCACGAGGAAGCCGATGATCAGCGGCCCCATGTTCGACAGCGGCGGGTTGTTCACCGCACTGGTCAGCGCGAAGATCACCGCCACCAGGATCGCGGTGCCGATCATCTGGTCACAGAACGCGGTGAACACCGTTACCCCGCTGTCCGGCGAGGTGGAGAAGATGCCCTGGGTGGCTTTGGTGTGGCCGGGGTCGACCTTGTTGATGAGGTCGCTGTAGGTGAAGCGGACCAGCAGCGCTCCGACGAATGCGCCGGCGACCTGCGCGGCGATGTACGGCGCGATCTTGCGGACCGGAAAGCCCTTGAATGTGGCCAGCGCGACGGTCACGGCGGGATTCAGGTGCGCACCGCTGAGTCGGCCGGCGACGAACACCGCCATGGCCACACCTAGACCCCAGCCCCAGGCGATTGAGTTGTAGTCGCCGGTCGCGCCGGGCGACGTCGACAGCGGAGTACCCCCGGTGACGACCTGGGCGACCACACCGCATCCGAACAGGATCAGGATCATCGTTCCGAAGAATTCGGCGGAACACTCGCCGAGCAGAGGAGTTCGGTTCATCTGATGGTCCTTTCCGGGCTTTTTTACGGGCCCCGGGAAACTAGCAACACCGCCTGCCTAAAGTGAGCCAAGTGCTAGAAATTGCGGGTGGCAGCAGCAGGTAAACCCGCCAAACGCTGGCGCCGGCGTGGACTGGGCGCCTTTTTGGCGGTGCTACTCGTTGGCGGTGTGGCCGGTGTTCTGCTGTGGCAGGAACGCTCCCGAAACGATCACTTGTCCAGCGCGTCGCCGACCTGGCGTGCCGGGGACCCCACCACGAGTTCCTCGCCGCAGCCCGCCGCTCCTTCGCCTGCCGCGCCGGCGGCACCAGCGCCGGAGGCCCAGGCGCGCTACGACATCGCCCGCCGGCAACTTGCAGTGCTGCCGGTCCGCGGCTGGGACCGCACCTCGGACTTCCGCCGCTACCAGTTCGGCCAGGCCTGGAGTGATGACGTTGACGTCGAGTTCGGCCGCAACGGGTGCAACACCCGCGACGACATCCTGCGCCGCGATCTGACCAACCTGGTGGTGCGGCCCTTCACCTGCTTCGCCCAGTCCGGCACCCTCGTCGACCCCTACACCGGCACCACGATCAACTTCGTGCGCGGGCCGGAGACCTCCAACAGCGTCGAGATCGACCACGTCGTTGCACTCGCCGACGCCTGGTACAAGGGTGCGCGAGCTTGGGACCCGCAGCGCCGCCTCGACTTCGCCAACGATCCGCGCAATCTGCTCGCCGTGAGCCCAAAGGCCAATTTCGACAAGGCCTTCCGCGATGCCGCAGCCTGGCTTCCGCCCAATGACGCGTTCCGGTGCGACTTCGTCGCCCGCCAGATCGACGTCAAGACCGCCTACGGGCTGTGGCTCTCGGCCAAGGAGAAGCGCGCACTGGCCGACGTGCTGGCGCGCTGCTAGCCCCCGCGTGAGATCTGCTCGAGCCGTTTCACGATTCGGGACAGCAGATCGTCGTCGTCGGTGATGCTCAGCGTCACCGGGTCCAGTTGCACATCGCCGGTCGCGTAGCGCGCCACGTCGGCCATCTCGGCCAACCGTTCGGTGAAGGTCTCGATGAAGGCGTGGAAGCCTTCCAGCGGCGCCACGATCAACAGCCCCGCGTCACGCTGCAGATCGGAGCACGACAGCGGGACCTTCGCGCCACGGCAGCGTTCGGACAGCGCCAGCACCTGTTCGTGATAGTCCATCAACCGGTGCGCCGCATGCACGATGCCCTCGGCGTCGGCTGATTCCTCCCGGTCGCCGAAGACGTCCTGGAAGGCCGGGCTGAGCATGAAGCTGTCGATCTGATCGACGAGTCGGGACAGTTCCGAGAGCCGCTCGGTGAAGAACAGCCCCGCCTCGAAGTCGGTGCGCAACGTCTCGCCCGTCGGCGTCGCGTAACCCATCCGGGCATCGCGCACCCGGCTTGC
This sequence comes from Mycobacterium sp., assembly GCA_041303735.1. Lineage (GTDB taxonomy): Bacteria > Actinomycetota > Actinomycetes > Mycobacteriales > Mycobacteriaceae > Mycobacterium. Next base: position 62 of record JBFYOQ010000173.1, on the reverse strand, counting down.
CACGGCGTCGCGCCGCTGCACACACACCGAGACGAACGCCGCGTAACGCCAGCACGGCAGTG
>JBFYOQ010000172.1:0-2732 GCA_041303735.1 Mycobacterium sp. | reverse complement strand
CCGTGTCGTAGACGTAGCCCGACGTCAGGTAGAGCGCCTCGGCGGTCTCGGAGAAGTTGGAGCGCAGGAGTCCGCCTCGCACACCGATGGTGGCCTGGCTGACCCCGTCGGGCAGCGGAGCCGGCCGACGCACGGACGGCACCTCAGCGCTGGGCACCTCGCCTTCTGTCACCTCACGCCTGCTTCCACGGCAGGCCCTCCGCGCGCCAGCCCGTCGTGCCGCGGTGACCGTGGTCATCGAGCTGGCCCTCGAAACCGTCGAGCATGTTGTAGGACGGCGCGATGCCCGCGGCGGTCGCGGTCTGGGCGGCCGGGATGGATCGGTTACCTGAACGGCAGAGGAAGACCACCGGACGCTCGCCGGGGGTCACACCCCGGGACGAAAGGTCGGCGACGAAGTTCTCGTTCGGTGTGCCGTTGCCGTGCATCCACTCGACGAACACCACCTGCTTGCCCAGGCCGGTCAGATCCGGGGCGCCCACCCACTTCCACTCGGCGTCGGTGCGCACATCGACGAGCACGGCGTCGGGGTTGTCGCTGAGGAGCTTCCAACTCTCCTGCGGGGTGATGTCTCCGGCGTAACTCACATCGGTGAGCCTACCGGGGCCCTGGTGAGCACACCTTCCACTGACCGTTCTCCCGAGCGAAGGTCAGCTCGGTGGTGATCTTGTCGTCGGCGGAGTTCGCGAAATGATAGACGACGGTGGCGGTCGCGCGGTCGCCGTCGATGACCGGATCCCTCACGTCGTCGACGATCCGGGCCCCTTTGGCGGCCGAGGATTGGCGCTGTTCGCCGAGCACAGCGGCTTCGCTGCGCTGCTGGCCCACGCAGGTGAAGCCGACGAAGCCGGCGTAGTCCTGCCGCTGCAGCGCGTCGTTCTGGCCGACCACCGCCCGGTCCACGCCGGCCTCGGCTCTGACCTCATCGCCGCGCAACGCGCGCAGCCCGGTGATCGCGACCACCGCGATCGCGACCAACCCGAGTGCGATGAGGATCGGCATCGCGGAGGAGGAGTCTCCGGTGGCGTCCGGGTCGGGCGGTGTCACAGCGCAAACCCTATCGAGGCGGGGCGGCCGGCGGGCGCATCCCGGGCCTCGTGACGGAGGATGGCAGGCATGCATCGCGCACCCGAGGTCCGCCGGCCGATGTGGGCCCGTATCGGCGACCTCGTCTCCGGTCGCCTGTCCTGGATCTTGGCGCTGGTCGTGATGATGGCGGGCGGTGCGCTGCTGGGACTGGTGACCGACAACGGTTCCGCCGAGCAGGCACCGGTGGTCGTGCCCGCGGTGGCGGAATCGGCGCGCGTCACGGAGTTGCTCAAGGCGTTCCCGGGCGGGGACTCCGCGCCGGTGATCCTGCTCGTCACCCGCGCCGACGGGCAACCGCTGTCACCGCAGGATCTCGCCGCGGCCGAGCAGGCTCACGCACGGGCCGCCGCCGCCACACCGGGCGGGCCGCCCATCCCGCTGGCGCAGTCCACGGACGGTGAGGCCGCGCTGGCCCCACTACCGCTGCGGGGCGACCTCAACGGCTTCGCGCTGACCGACACGGTCACCGACATGCGGGAGGCGGCCCGCGACGGCCTGCCCAGCGACCTGGTGGTCAACCTGACGGGCGGCCCGGCTTTCGGCGCCGACATCGCCAACTCGTTTTCGGGGGCGAACTTCACCCTGCTGGCCGTCACCGTCGGGGTGGTCGCGCTGCTGCTGATCGTGACCTACCGCTCCCCGGTGCTGTGGCTGGTGCCGTTGCTGGTGATCGCGTTCGCCGACCGGGTGGCCGCGGTCGCCGGTTCGGCGATAGCGCAGCTGACCGGCTTCGGCGGGGACGGATCAACCACCGGCATCACCAGCGTGCTGGTCTTCGGCGCGGGCACCAATTACGCGCTGCTGCTGATCTCGCGCTACCGGGAGGAATTGCGGCGCCACGCCGACCACCGCCAGGCCCTGTCCACCGCGGTGCGTTTCGCGGGCCCGGCCATCGCGGCGAGCAACGCCACCGTCGTGCTGGCGCTGCTCTCACTGCTTCTGGCCAGCTCGCCGACCACCCGCAGCCTCGGTGTGCAGGCGGCGGCCGGCCTATTGGTGGCTGCCATCTTCATCGTCTGCGTCCTGCCTCCGTTGCTGGCGCTGTTCGGCCGGAAGCTGTTCTGGCCCTTCGTTCCCACGCCCGGAGGCCAGGAGATCACCACCACCGGGGCCTGGCATCGGATGGCGGACTGGACATCTGAGCACGCCGGTCGGGTGGCGATCGCCTCCATCCTGTCGCTCGGGGTGCTGGCCACCGGCATGCTGGCCACACCGGTCGGTCTCTCGCTCATCGACCAGTTCCGGGTGAGCGCCGATTCAGTGGACGGCTTCAAGACACTGGCCGCCCACTTCCCCAGTGGCGTCACCGACCCGACCCGCGTCATCGCCCCGTCGGACTCCGCCGGGGCGGTAGGCGCCGCGATCGAACAAACCCCCGGAGTCGCCTCGGTGACGCCGGCGGGGGTGTCAGACACAGGTTTGACCCCGAGCGAAGGCGTGTCAGGTACAGGTCTGACACAGTGGCAGGTCGTCATCGATGCGAAGCCGGCGTCCAAGGAGGCCTTCGCCACCATTGGCGCACTGCGGGATTCGGTCCACCGGGTGGATCCGGCCGCCCTCGTAGGCGGTACCGATGCGGCTGCCCTGGATGCCAGCCTGACCGCGATCCGCGACCGCTGGGTGGTGATCCCGGCCATTCTCAT
>JBFYOQ010000171.1:0-6081 GCA_041303735.1 Mycobacterium sp. | reverse complement strand
ACGGCGCCACCCCCTGCAGGAAGGTGTCCCACTGCTGAATCGTCATCGTCCGGCCACCGCCGTCGACCAGACTCTGCTGATCGTCCAGCACCGCCTGCGCCGGCGCCGCAACCACCAACCCAGCCGCAGCGGTCGTCAGCGCCACCAACACACGATTGAAAACCTTCATGGTCTCCCTATTGATTCATGCTTCATGTCGACAGCGATCCTGGTTCGAACCGCCTCGCCAGTGGCCACCGGCGCTGGCGGTCATGACGTCCCTCTATGTCTCTCTCGCAGAAGATAACGGTATGACAACGGCTGGGCAACGCGAACATGCAAGCAGGGCTGCGGTCCGATTCCGCGGGGCCGCCCGTAAGCCGATCCGGCGCAGGTCACCGGGGTAGCGCAGCAGATGCCGGGACCCGGACCGCAGGGCCGAAGATCCCAGGATCGGCCCCTGCGGCTTCAGCTCCCCGCAGTGTCGGGGCAAGGGCTCAATTGTGGTGTGGCGGAACGTTATCGCGCAGCCAGTCGTCACGATCGCGGGCGCTGCGGGCGGAGTCGGGTTCGCGTTCGTCGGATGATTCCTGCGGAAGTTCGTTACCGAAGACGTCGTCGACTTCCGCCTTGTCGGCGCGTCGGCCGGTCATCTATCCGGCCAGCCGTGTGACGAAGGTCACATTACAGGTCTTTGCCCACGTCACAGCCGCGAAACCCGGGCCGTCGGTGGCGCTCACAGCTCCAGGCTGGACAGTTCGAAGATCACCTGTGCGGCCATCGGGCACAAGGTCGCCATGCCGTCGCGGACCGCCGATCGAGATCCTGCGATGTTGACCACCAGGGTGCTGCCGGAGATTCCCGCCAGGCCGCGGGACAGACCGGCGTCGAGGCTGCCCGCCGCCAGACCGGATGTACGCAGTGCCTCGGCGATGCCGGGCACCTCGCGATCGAGGATGGTCCGGGTCGCCTCGGGTGTGACGTCACGCGGCGTCACACCCGTCCCACCGACTGAGACCACCAGGTCGACGCCGCCGATCACGGCGGTGTTGAGCGCGTTGCGGATCTCAACCTCGTCGGCCGACACCACCACCACGCCGTCCACCAGGAACCCCGCCTCGGTGAGCAGTTCGGTGACCAGTGCTCCGCTGTGGTCCTCCGCGACACCGCGTGCCTGCCGGTCGTCGACCACCACAACCAACGCGCGCCCTACGGGCCCATCGGGTTGTTCCATGGTTGTCACCGTATATCCGGGGGACGACGGCTGCGCGGGGGCGTCGCCCCCGCCGGAGCCCGTACCGGTGACCAGCCGGATCACTGGTCGGCCTTCCCCAGGGTCACCTGCACGGTCTTGCTGGCGCCGCCGGGGTCGAGGTAGGTCAGGGTGAGCTTCTCCCCCGGTGCGCGGGACCGGACCGCGGCCACCAGAGCGTTGGCGCTGCCGATCACCCGGTCATCGACCTTGGTCACCACAACACCACTGGGCAGTCCGGCGTTCGCGGCTGCACCGCCTTTGACCACCTCGACGATCTTGGCGCCGTAGGTGGTCACGTCGTTGCTCACCTGCACGCCCAGCGAGGCGTGCGAGGCGGTTCCGGAGCTGACCAGCTCATCGGCGACCCGCTTGGCCTGATCCACCGGGATCGCGAAACCCAAACCGATGGAACCACTTTGGGCGTCCGGCGAGTCACCGCCGAGGGTGGCGATCGCCGAGTTCACGCCGACAAGTTCACCGGCCATATTGACCAGTGCGCCGCCGGAGTTGCCCGGGTTGATCGCCGCGTCGGTCTGAATGGCGTCCAGCACGGTGTTCTGGTTGTTGGCGTCACCACCGGCCGCAACCGGACGATTCAGCGCGCTGACGATGCCGGTGGTGACGGTGCCCTCCAGGCCCAGTGGCGAACCGACCGCCACCACGTCCTGTCCGACGCGCAGGTCGGCTGAGGAGCCGAGGGTGATCGGGGTCAGGCCCGAGACGCCCTCGGCGCGGACCACCGCGATATCGGTCGCGGGGTCGGTGCCGATGACGGTGAACGGTGCGGTGCGCCCGTCGGCGAAAGTCACCATGGTGGTGACAGCACCCGCGGGCAATCCCGGGATACCGGGCAACCCGCCGGGGCCGCCCTGTCCGGGGGTGCCGGGCCGGTCCGGGAGGCCGGGAGCACCGCCCTGTCCGGGGTCACCCGGGGCGGCGGACTTGGGGGCTTTCGCCGCGGACACGACGTGGCTGTTGGTGAGGATCAGCCCGTCCGCCGACAGCACGATGCCCGAACCCTCCTCGGACTGCCGGCCCATCTTGGTCTCGAGTTTCACCACGCTGGGCACCACCGTGGCGGCCACCTGCTCGACGGAGCCGATCGGCGCGTTCGCGGCGGGCACGCTGCGGCCGTTGGGCGCCGCGGAGGTGATCGTGGTGACCATCCGCCCGTCCGGTGCGGCCATCGTCGCCACCACTCCGCCCATGCCGGCCGAGACGGCGGCGATCGCCAACGCACCGGCGGTCAGCGCCGCGGCGCGAGACCGGCGCCGCGGCGCGGGGTTCGCGCCGGGATATCCGGGGCCGTACTCCGGGCCGTACGGCCCGGCACCGGGCTGCCCGGCAGGCGCGTAGCGCCAGTCGTAGGGCTGTTGATAGCCGGCCTGCGGGTAGCCCTGGGCCGCTTGCTGGGCCGGCACACGGCCGGGCTGTTGCGGCGGGGAGTACCTGGGGTCGTCTGTCATGTTCGCGTGTGGCTCTTTTCTTGAAAAAGAGGCGCGGAAAAGCGCCTCGTCAGGGGTTTATTTTGCCCGCTACTACTAAGAATCCACTGAGATAACACGCGGGACGGCCGGCGGGTTCCCGGCGACACCGTTCACCTCGCCGTTCATACCGTGCATTTCGCTGTGGGCGGACGAATGCCGGAATGTCGACGGCACCGGCCGGCCGGGCAGCAGCACGAAGAACGAGGTGCCGGGCGGATCACCGTCCGGCACCGTCTCCCCGATACGGATCATCCCGCCGTGCTTGACCACTACCTGCTTGACGATCGCCAACCCCAGCCCCGAACCCGGCATCGCCCGGGCCGAGGTGGACCGGTAGAAGCGCTCGAACACCAGACCGCGCTCATCGGCGGGGATTCCCGGGCCCTGGTCGGACACCACCAGTTCGGCGTGCGCCGAATCCACCTGGCGCAGATGAAGACCCACGGTGCCGCCGGACGGACTCCATTTCGCGGCGTTGTCCAGAAGATTCAGCACCGCCCGGGACAGGCCGGCGGCATCGCCGTGCACCACCCAGCCCACCACGTCGACATCGAAGTGAATGTCGTTGCGGCGGCGGCGAACCCGCTCGAGACTGCGGTCGATGACCTCGCTCATATCGATGTCTTCCAGGGAGGTGCCGTGGGCGTTGTCCTCCCGGGTGAGGTCCACCAGATCGCCCACCAGAGTGGATAGTTCCTCGATCTGGCCGATGACGTCGTAGCGCAACTCCGACAGCTCACTCTCCGGGATCAGTTGCGCCCCCGGACTGCTGGAGGCCATCAGCAGTTCGACATTGGTCCGCAGCGACGTGAGCGGGGTCTTGAGTTCGTGGCCCGCGTCGGCCACCAGACGCGCCTGCCGGTCCCGGGACTCCGCCAGCGCGCGGAGCATGGCGTTGAACGCCTCGGTGAGCCGCGCCAGTTCGTCGCTGCCGAACACCGGGATGGGCCGCAGATCGTCGGTCCGCGCCACCCGTTCGGCGGCCTCGGTGAGCCGGCCGACCGGCCTCAGTCCGGTGCGCGCGACCATGCCGCCGGCCACCGCGGCGATCACCACCCCGATACCACCGACCGCCAGCAGCACCCATTTGAGTTTGGTCATCACCGCATTGGTGGGCTGCAGACTCTTGGAGATCAGCAGCGAGGAACCGTTGGGCAGATGGATCGCCAGTACCCGCTGATCGCCGACGGTGCGCCGGGACATGAACAACTCACCGCGGATGACGGCCTTCTCCGGCTGCCCGACCGGCAGGCTCTGCCCCTGCTGATTGGCGGTGTAGATGGAGCGGCCGGGATTGACCAGCATCGCGTTGACGTCGGAGTACGCCGTTCCCTCAATGGCTTTGGCGGGATCCGCGGCCAGCGACCCGCTGGCGATCAGCAGCTGTGCCCGGCTCTGCAGTTGGTTGTCGATGTCGGTATAGAGCGCCGCGGAGACGACCGCGTACACCGCGACCGCCATCAGGACCACCACCATGGCCACCATCGACATGGCCAGCAGCATCACCCGCCAACGCAGCGACAACGATGTCGCGGCTCGTTCCGGGACCCGCATCGCTTTCGCACGGCGCTGCTTCCAACGGGACATTAGGGGGGCGTCTCACGCAGCACATACCCAACACCGCGAACGGTGTGGATGAGCCGCGGCTCTCCTTCGGCTTCGGTCTTGCGGCGCAGATAGCCGACGTACACCTCCAGCGCATTGCCCGAGGTCGGGAAGTCAAAGCCCCACACCTCCTCGAGGATCCGGCTGCGGGTCAGCACCCGACGAGGATTGGCCATCAGCATTTCCAGCAGTGCGAACTCGGTGCGGGTCAGGCTGATGGGCCGCTTCCCGCGGTGCACCTCACGGGTCGCCTGGTCCAGCGTCAGGTCCAGGAACGTCATGGTGGCGCTCTCCGCGAGCTCTTCGGGTCCGGTCCGGCGCAGCAGCGCGCGCAGCCGGGCCAGCAGTTCCTCGAGCGCGAACGGCTTGGGCAGGTAGTCGTCGGCGCCGGCGTCGAGGCCGGAGACCCGCTCGGACACCGAATCGCGGGCGGTGAGCACCAGGATCGGCAGGTCGTCGCCGGTGCTGCGCAGTTGACGGCACACTTCCAGCCCGTCCAGCCGCGGCATCATCACATCCAGGACGACGGCGTCGGGGCGTTCGTTGGCGATCGCGTCGAGCGCCTCCACACCATCCTCGGCCAGGTCGACGGTGTAGCCGTTGAAGGCAAGGGAACGCCGGAGGGACTCACGTACCGCCCGGTCGTCGTCGACCACAAGAATTCGCACGGGGTCCAGTCTCAACCAATCAACTTAGAATCGCCTGAAAACGCGCCGCAGGGTGCGGCGTTCGGGGGCGTCAGCGCTTGTCGAGATCAAGGAGGCCGAGCCGGGCGGCCTTGAGCAGGCGACGCGGCACCTTGTGCTGGCGGCCGGCGACCGAGACGGTCACCAACCCGGGCGCCTCGGTTTTCCACTGCGCACGCCGACTGCGGGTGTTCGAGCGCGACATCCGCCGCTTGGGCACAGCCATGGTGGGCGATCTCCTCGTGAGTGCTGCCGCGCACGACTTCCAGCGCGACGAAGTATCCCCAGAATAGCCGCCCGGGCCTGCCTTTTCCAAAGCGGGACGGCGGCGGTAACCTACCGGTTGGTTGGCCAGCTGAGGGAGTTCCTATGACAGCGCCGTCGGAATCCGCGCGCAAAGCCGTCCGGATCGGCAACTGCTCGGGGTTCTACGGCGACCGGATGTCGGCCATGCAGGAGATGCTGACCGGTGGTGACCTGGACTATCTGACCGGTGACTACCTGGCCGAGCTCACCATGCTCATCCTGGGCCGGGACCGGATGAAGAGCCCCGAGCGCGGTTATGCGAAGACCTTCCTCACCCAACTGGAGGGCTGCCTGGGCCTGGCCCGGGACTCCGGCGTGCGCATCGTCGTCAACGCCGGCGGACTCAACCCGGCCGGTCTGGCCGAGGCGGTCAGGTCGCTGGCGGCCACCGTGGGTGTGCCGACCACCGTCGCCCACGTCGAGGGCGACGACCTGCTGGCCCGCGCCGATCAGCTGGGTTTCACCGGAGCCGCTGGGCCGGCGACATCAGGCCTCGGAGCCGCGGGGCCGGCGACATCAGGCCTCGGAGCCGCTGGGCCGGCGACATCGGGCGGAGCCGTGCTGACCGCCAACGCCTATTTGGGCGCGTGGGGCATCGTGGACTGCCTGAACTCCGGTGCCGACATCGTGGTGACCGGACGGGTCACCGACGCCTCGGTGGTGGTGGGCCCGGCGGCGGCGCACTTCGGCTGGAAGCGCGAGGACTACGACCGGATCGCCGGTGCGGTGGTCGCCGGACACGTCATCGAGTGCGGCGCCCAGG
>JBFYOQ010000170.1:0-6458 GCA_041303735.1 Mycobacterium sp. | reverse complement strand
CGCCGCCGAAGCCCACCAGACCGTCGGGCGGGTATTGCACGACCTGGCCCAGCGCGCACTGGCGGTGGGCAAGCGGGTGCATTCCGAGACCTCGATCGACGCCGCCGGAGCAAGTGTGGTGTCGGTGGCCCTCGATATCGCCGCCACTCGGCTGTCCGGCCTGGACGGCCAGACCGCCGTGGTGATCGGCGCCGGCTCGATGGGCGCCCTGTCGGCCGCACATCTGGTGCGCGCGGGCGTGCGCCACATCCACGTGGTCAACCGGTCGCTGCCGCGGGCCCAGCGGCTGGCGCAGAGCATCGCTGAACAGGGCGTCAGCGCGCAGGCGAGGACGCTGGACGACCTGCCCGCCGCACTGGCCGGGGCCGATCTGGTGATCAGCTGCACCGGCGCGGTGCGTCCGGTCGTATCGCTGGCCGACGTCCACCACGCGCTGGCCGCCTCGGCGCGCGATGAACTCGCCGCCCCGCTGGTGCTGTGCGATCTCGGCATGCCCCGCGACATCGACCCCGCGGTGGCCGGTCTGCCGGGTGTGGCGGTGGTGGACATGGAACGCGTGCAGCGCGAGCCGTCGGCCCGCGCCGCGGCCGCGGATGCCGAAGCGGCCCGCCTCATCGTCGCCGACGAGGTTGCTGCATACCTGGCCGGCCAGCGGATGGCCGAGGTCACCCCGACCGTCACCGCGCTGCGCCAGCGCGCCGCCGACGTGGTCGAGGCGGAGTTGCTGCGACTGGAGAACCGGTTGCCCGGTCTCGCTGCCGACCAGCGCGACGAAGTCGCGCGCACGGTGCGCCGCGTCGTCGACAAGCTGTTGCACGCACCTACCGTGCGGGTCAAGCAGCTGGCCGGTGGCCCCGGCGGCGACGCCTACGCTGAGGCGCTGCGCGAGCTCTTCGAGTTGGATCCGCACGCCGTGGACGCTGTCGCAGGCGGCGAAATACCGCTTCTGGCAGTCGATTCCGATTACGACGGCATCGAGTAGGACGGTTGTCGGGCAGCGGCCATTCGGTGATCCGGATCGGCACCCGGGGCAGTCTGCTGGCCACCACGCAGGCCGGCACCATCCGGGATCAACTCATCGAGCGGGGCCATGCCGCTGAATTGGTGATCGTCACCACCGAGGGCGATCGCTCCGCCGGGCCGATCGCGGAGATCGGGGTGGGGGTGTTCACCGCCGCCCTGCGCGAGGCGATCGCCGATGGCCGGGTGGACATGGCCGTGCACTCCTACAAGGATTTGCCGACCGCCGCAGACGGGCGATTCGTCATCGCCGCGATCCCGCGCCGGGAGGACCCCCGCGATGCCCTGGTGGCCCGCGACGGGCTGGTTCTCGGGGAGTTGCCGGCCGGCTCGGTGATCGGTACGTCCTCGGTGCGGCGGGCGGCGCAGCTTAGAGCATTGGGTCTCGGTTTGGAAATCCGGCCCCTGCGAGGCAACCTAGACACCAGGTTGGACAGGGTAAGCAGCGGTGATCTCGACGCCATCGTGGTGGCCCGGGCGGGCTTGGCCCGGCTGGGGCGCCTCAGCGATGTCACCGAGACCCTCGACCCGGTGCAGATGTTGCCGGCACCGGCTCAGGGCGCGCTCGCGGTGGAATGCCGCGCGGGCGATACCGGGCTCGCGGCGCTGTTGGGACAGTTGGATGACTCCGACACCCGCGTCGCGGTCACCGCCGAGCGTGCCCTGCTGGCCGACCTGGAGGCGGGTTGTTCCGCACCGGTGGGCGCGATCGCCGAGGTGGTCGAGTCCATCGATGACGACGGCCGCGTCTTCGAGGAACTGTCGCTGCGCGCCTGCGTAGCGGCCGTGGACGGATCGGATGTGATCCGTGCGTCCGGCATCGGGACTCCCGACCGGCCCGCCGAGCTTGGGCTCGCGGTCGCCGCGGAGTTGATCGATCTCGGTGCGCGCGAGGTCATGTCGCGGTAGGTGCGAGAGCGCCGAAGGCGGGAAGAGCGGAGGCAGCATGAGCGGTCACCCGAGGGGACGCAAGGCCAAGCCGGGACGGATCACGTTCGTCGGTTCGGGCCCCGGCGATCCCGGCCTGCTGACGACCCGGGCCCGCACCGTGCTCGCCAACGCCTCCTGTGTGTTCACCGACCCCGACGTCGGCGAGGCGGTGCTGAAACTGGTCGGCACCGATCTGCCGCCCGCCGTCGGCCCTGCGCCCGAGGGTGCATCGTCGCCCGGCGACGACCAGACCGCGCCGCCGGTGGTGCAGGTCGGTCCGGACATCCGCCCCGCCCTCGGGGAACCCGCCGACGTGGCCAAGACCCTCATCGCCGAGGCCAAGGGCGGTGCCGACGTGGTGCGCCTGGTCGCCGGTGACCCGCTGTCGCTGGACTCGGTCACCACCGAGGTGATGGCGGTCTCCAAGACTGCGCTGTCGTTCGAGATCGTGCCCGGGTTGCCGGCCACCATCGCGGTGCCCACCTACGCCGGGCTGCCATTGGGGTCCACCCATACCGTCGCCGACGTCCGCGGCGGCGTGGACTGGGCCGCCCTGGCCGCCGCCCCGGGCCCGCTCATCCTGACCGCGACGGCCTCGCACCTGCCGGAGGCGGCCCGAACACTGGTCGACTACGGCCTCTCGGAGAACACACCGTGTGTGGTGACCGCCCAGGGCACCACCTGCGCGCAGCGGTCGGTGGAAACCACGCTGGCCGCACTCGGCGACCGCGCCACGCTGGGCACCGACTCCCGCGGGCCGATGGCCGGGCCACTGGTGGTCACCATCGGCCGGGCGGTCATCGCCCGGGCCAAGCTGAACTGGTGGGAGAGCCGCGCTCTGTACGGCTGGACCGTGCTGGTGCCGCGCACCAAGGAGCAGGCCGGCGACATGAGCGAGCGCCTCCTCACCCACGGCGCGACGCCGATCGAGGTGCCCACCATCGCCGTCGAGCCGCCACGCAGCCCGGCCCAGATGGAGCGGGCGGTCAAGGGCCTGGTCGACGGCCGTTACCAGTGGGTGGTATTCACCTCCACCAACGCCGTGCGCGCGGTCTGGGAGAAGTTCGCCGAGTTCGGTCTGGACGCCCGGGCATTCTCCGGGGTGAAGATCGCCTGCGTCGGGGAGTCCACCGCCGATCGGGTGCGGGCCTTCGGGATCAGCCCGGAATTGGTGCCCTCCGGTGAGCAGTCCTCGCAGGGCCTGCTCGAGGAGTTCCCCGATTACGACAGCATCTTCGATCCGGTGAACCGGGTGCTGCTGCCGCGCGCCGACATCGCCACCGAGACCCTGGCCGAGGGACTGCGCGAACGCGGCTGGGAGATCGAGGACGTCACGGCCTACCGCACGGTGCGCGCCGCGCCGCCGCCGGCCGAGACCCGCGAGATGATCAAGTCCGGCGGGTTCGACGCGGTCTGCTTCACCTCGTCCTCGACGGTGCGCAACCTGGTCGGCATTGCCGGCAAGCCACATGCCCGCACCATCGTGGCCTGTATCGGCCCCAAGACCGCCGAGACCGCCGCGGAGTTCGGTCTGCGGGTCGACGTGCAGCCGGAGACCGCCGCGGTGGGGCCGCTGGTGGACGCCCTGGCCGAGCACGCCGCGCGACTGCGTGCCGAGGGTGCGTTGCCGCCGCCGCGCAAGAAGAGCCGCCGCCGGTAACCGAGCACGGCGGATCATCCAGATGTCGTTTCCCCGCCAGCGCCCGCGACGGTTGCGTGCCACACCTGCCCTGCGGCGGCTGGTGGGTCAGACCTCTGTGCAACCGCGGCATCTGGTGCTGCCGATGTTCGTCGCCGACGGCATCGACGAGCCGCGTCCGATCGATTCGATGCCCGGTGTCGTGCAGCACACCCGCGATTCACTGCGCCGCGCCGCCGCGGACGCCGTCGCCGCCGGTGTCGGCGGGCTGATGATCTTCGGCGTACCCCGCGCGCAGGACAAGGATGCCACCGGGTCCGCCGGTGTGCACCCGGACGGGATTCTCAACGTCGCACTGCGCGATCTGGCGAAGGATCTCGGTGACGCGTGCGTACTGATGGCCGACACCTGCCTGGACGAGTTCACCGACCACGGCCACTGCGGAGTGCTCGATGCCCGCGGCCGGGTCGACAACGACGCCACCAACGTCCAGTACGTCAAACTCGCTGTGGCGCAGGCGGAATCGGGTGCCCACATCGTCGGTCCCAGCGGCATGATGGACGGTCAGGTGGCCGCGATCCGGGACGGCCTGGACGCCGCCGGGTTCACGGAGGTGGCGATCCTGGCATACGCCGCGAAGTTCGCCTCGGCCTTCTACGGGCCGTTCCGGGAGGCCGTGGCCTCCAGCCTCAGCGGTGACCGGCGGACCTACCAGCAGGACCCCGGCAACGCCCGCGAGGCACTTCGGGAGATCTCCCTCGACATCGAGGAGGGCGCCGACATGGTGATGGTCAAACCGGCGATGGCCTACCTCGACATCGTTGCGGCCGCGGCCCGGATCTCGCCGGTCCCGGTGGCGGCGTACCAGGTGTCCGGCGAGTACGCCATGATCTGCGCGGCCGCCGCCCAGGGGTGGATCGACGCACCCGCGGCGGTGTGCGAGTCGCTGACCGCCATCCGCCGGGCCGGCGCCGACATCGTGCTCACCTACTGGGCGGCCGAGGCCGCCGGATGGCTGAGCTGACATGACCGGCATCGAGTCGCGCCCGGGCGCGGTCAGTGGCGCGATCTGGTCCCTGGTGATCGGCGCGGTGATGCTGGCTGCGGGCGGGCTGATCACCGCCGCGGTGAGCTTCGACACCCTGCGACTGGTGGCCCCGGAGTCGGTGCCCGACGAATCGATCCGGTCCTCGCTGTGGCTCTACCGGGGCGTGGGCCTGCTGTTCGTTCTTGCCGCCGCCGCGCTGGTGTCGTTGACGGTGCGGGCCGGTCGCCGCGACGTTCGGTTCCGCCGGGCCACCATGGCGCTGGCGCTGGCGATCACCGTGATCGTCGCGATCGTCGCCGCCTTCATCGGCACCCACATCCTGGCGCTGCTTGCTCTGGTACCGATCGTCGTCGGCACCCTGCTGCTGAGCCGTCCCGCGGTCGTGGCGTGGTACGCCGGCGCCGCCGATCTGGAGGCAGGACCCCATGAATGACGATCAGCCTGAGGACACCCCGATCGCTTCACCGGATGCCGCGGAACCGCTCTTCGCCGAACCGGGCGCCAGTCTGGGCTGGCTACTCGGCGGACCGATCGCCGCAGCGGCGATGATCTTCGTTCAGGTCAACAGCGGCGCGGGCTTTAACCCCATCGTCCCGCTCGGCTTGCTGGTGGTGCTGACGGCCGTGTTCGGCCTGCAGGTCAAGGCGGCCCGGATGCACACCAGCGTCGAACTGACCCGGGAGTCGCTGCGCCAAGGTGTCGAGACGATCCTGCTGAGCGAGATCGTGTCGGTGTATCCCGAACCGGGGGAGAAGTCGACCGCGCGGCCGCTGGGCGCGAGTCCGATCGCGCTGTTGCGCGGCCGGGTGACCGTCGATCCGCAGGGCCGAACCGCTGAGAAATGGCAGTCGTCCCGCTCGCTGGGCGATCTCAACGGAATCCCCAAGGGCCGCACCGGCATCGGGCTCAAACTCACCCATGGCCGCACGGCGCAGGCCTGGGCCCGCAAACACGAGGAACTGCGCGAGCAGTTGACCCGACTCATCGCAGCGCGGGACTCGTGAGACACATCGTGCAGTTGACCCTGGCTGCCGTCGCGGCGGTGGGTGCTGTGCTGTGCTGGCTTCAGATCATCACCCTCGTCGATGTCGCGCCGGTGACCGAGGGGCAGCCGGCCACGATCTCGCATGTCTACAACCCGCCGCTGATGTTGGTGGCGTGGCTCCTCGCCGTCGCGGCCGGGGTGCTCGCGGTGGTCGGCGTGGCCGGGTTACTCCGCCACCGCGCCGACCGCCACCGTTGATGCTGATACCCCCCAGGGGTATCATCAGGGCATGAGCACGACCACGGACCTTTCGCTGAGCGGAATGAGTTGCGCCTCGTGCGCCTCCCGGGTGGAGAACGGTCTCAACAAACTCGTCGGGGTCCAGGCGTCGGTCAACTTCGCCGTCGAGCAGGCCCACGTCGAGCACGACGCTTCGGTGACGCCCCAGCAGTTGGTGGACGCCGTGAAGTCCGCCGGCTACGACGCCTCGGTGATCGACCACGGCGCACGCTTCAGCCACGATGGCCACGATGGCCACGATGGCCACGATGGCCACGGTGGCCACGGCGCGCCGGGCGATCACATGGGCCATGACGTGCCGACGGAGTCGCTGCGACCCCGGCTGATCGGTTCGGCGATGCTCGCCGCCCCGGTGCTCGCGTTGTCGATGGTGATGGCCTGGCAGTTTCCCGGCTGGCAATGGCTCGCGTGGGCCTTGACCACGCCGATCGTGTTCTGGGGCGGCTACCCCTTCCACAGGGCCGCGTTGCGCAGCGCCCGGCACGGCGCCTCCACCATGGACACCCTGGTGTCGCTGGGCACCCTGGCGGCCTACC
>JBFYOQ010000169.1:0-2576 GCA_041303735.1 Mycobacterium sp. | reverse complement strand
TGGCGAGCACCGCGCTCGACGTGCCGTGGAAGTAGTCGGCGAAATGCTCGTTGTGCGCTTCGGCCTTCTGCTTCGCCTGCACCACGATCTGGCGGGCCAACTGGTTCGCCATGCCGCGGTCCGAGTACTTCGAGATGTCGGAGATGGAGAATCGGGCATTGAAATGCACCGCGCTCACGGTCGCTTCCTGCGCGTTGACGCTGGACGCCTTGGCCATGAAGCCGCCGTCCGTGATCGACGCCACGCCACCGCGCTCGGCGATGTCGAGCGGGAACGTCACTTCGTAGGCCGACGGGGCGGCTTCGAAGGCCGTGAGGCTGTTGTAAAACTGCTTCTCAGGGCGCTTACCGTGCGCGAACGCGACGGCCACGTTGCCCTGAATCTTGCGCCAGAACTTGTTCAGCGAGCTGCCAGTACTGACAGCGTTGGTCTGAGCGGACATTGCAACTCCGGAAAGAAAGGCTTAGCGCGTCATCTCGGCCCACGCTTTCATCGAGTCGCCGAGGATATCCGGCTTCACGAATTGCCCGTTGTCGGGCGAGCGGGGGCGACTGGACGCCGGGTTCGCGGGCTTGGCGCGGGAGAGCGCCGCCGCGTTCGATTTGGCTACCGTTTGCGTCGTCTGGAGTTGCCGAGCCGCCTGCGTGCGCTGGCCGTGCGCGTCGCGGTAGGGCTCCGTATACTCGGCCACGAGTTCGCGGGCTTTGTCCCAATTGGCGACGTACTGGCCTTTGCGCAGCCCCTGTTCGGGGAGGTCGCGTGTGGCCCGTAGCACCCACTGGTCCAGCACTCGCGGGTCGGAGAGGTATTGCGAGACTTTGGCGGACAGCTGGGGAGTCGCCCACGGCTGATCTTGCAGGAGTTCCTGCGTCAACTCGGCGGCCCCGCTCTGCGCCTGCTCGACCACCATCTCCACATCGGGCTCCGGCGGCGCGTTGGCCGTCCGGGCTTGGTCCATCAACCGTTCGGCGTAGGCGCGTTCCGCCTTGGCCTGCATCAACGGGTAGTTCGTGCGCGCTTCGGAGATGAATTGCCAGAGTTGCTCCGGCTCCATCGTCATCATCGCTTCGAACTCCTGCATATACACCTTGGCCTGCTCGATCTCGGCGTGCGGCTGCTCGCGCAACTGCTGCGATTCCTTCCGCAACGCCACCAGTTCCTGCCGCCCCCGCGCTTCCCACTCGCGGCCATGCGACAGCAACTGCTTCATGCGCTCGAGGCCACGGTCATCCTGCACCGTGAGCGTCTTGGTCTTCGGGTTCCACGCGAGCCCCGGCAGTTCGTTGCGCTGCTTGAACGCATTGAACGCGAACGGCTCGATGGGGTCCGGTTCGGCGACCGCTTCCGGTCCTTCGTCCGGTGACGGGATGCTTTCCGGCGTCTCGTCGGGCGTGTCGTCGGGCGTCTCGTCGCCCTCCACAAACGATTCGTCCACCGCCGCGCTGATGGCGTCGGGGGCTGTCGCTACGTCGTCCACCGTGTCGTCCACGGGCGTCGTCTCGTCCATCATCATTGCGGGGCGGGGGTAGAGGGTTGGGCCATCTGCTCATTCACAGCGTTCTGCATCGCCATGCGCTGCGCGGCCGGTCCGCCTTCGTTCTCGGCGTACGCGGTCTTCGCGGCTTGCTCGGCGTTCTTGCTCTGGATCTGCTCCATCTGCATGGCCTGCTGCTGCTGCTGCTGCGCCTGTTGCGCGGCGGCCTGTTCGGCCCGCGTCTGCACTCCGGCCGCCTGTCGCATCCGCTCGTATTCGGCGTAGAGCGCCTGCTGGTACCGCGGATCGCCCTGCGTGAAGGCGCGGGACGCCATCGCGTCGGCGAGTTCCGCGAAGCGCAACGGCGCCACGTGCGGGAGTTCGTCCGTCGGGTTCGGCTGGAACAGCGCGGCGGCCTGCTGCGCGACCGGATCGGGCGCCGGGATCGGCTGGCCCGTGTTCGGGTCCACGTTCATCGGATCGGCCGGCGGCGCGGGCTCATGCTGCTGGTGCGCGGCGTCCTTCCACGCGCCAATCTGTCGCGCTATACGGGCACGATGCGGGTCGTCCTGTAGCCCTAACAGCGGCGTCGTGTTGCCCGTGATGGCGCGCTGGTACCGCTGCACGCCGAGCGTGTCGCCGGTCTGCATGGCCATCTGGAGCTCTTCGCGGGCCAACCCCGTCTTGACGCTGCGGGCCATCATCGTGCCGGTGCCGCGGGCCACCTGCACGTCGCCCGCGCCGATCAGATCGACGCCCGTGAACGCCTTGCTCTGCACGTCGCCGGATTCGCCCAGATACGCCAACTGGCGCGACACGCTGACGAAGGCGCGCAGGAACTCCAGCTCGTTGCGCCACAGTCGGCACATGAAGCTGTGCGCGTTCTGCTGCGTGCCGGACAGCGCCACCAGCGCCTGCTCGATGATCTGCTGTGCGTGCACGCCACTCTTGACGCCAGGGGACGACACGCCACGCGCCGCTTCCTCGAGCCCAGACGCCGTATCCATCTCGGCGCCTTGCGACGTGTACATCTCGGGCACCACACCAGCCAGCGGCGGCACGTTGTCGAAAAACGGCTGGTCGCCGGGGTTCAGCCGGATTG
>JBFYOQ010000168.1:0-7240 GCA_041303735.1 Mycobacterium sp. | reverse complement strand
GCAGGATCGGACGCCGACCTGGTGGACACCCTTGAGAGACTGCTCCCGCGTGATGACCGCTACCGGCACGCCCACGGCTCACCCGGGCACGGGGCCGACCACGTGCTGCCGGGCATCGTGTCCCCGTCGGTGACCATCCCGGTCGCCGATGGATGCCCACTGCTGGGCACCTGGCAGAGCGTCGTGCTGGTGGACCTCAACGGTGACAACCCACGCCGATCGGTGCGGCTGAGCTTCCTGCCAGGCTGAACGTCGCAGGCCGACCGGTAATGTTGTCCTTTCGACCGAACCACTAAGGACGCCATCACCGGTGAAGACACACGAGATCAGGAAGCGGTTCACCGACCACTTCGTCAACGCTGGGCACACCGAGGTACCCAGCGCCTCGGTGATCCTCGACGATCCGAATCTGCTGTTCGTCAACGCCGGCATGGTGCAGTTCGTGCCGTTCTTCCTAGGCCAGCGGACCCCGCCGTACGCCACCGCCACCAGCATCCAGAAGTGCATCCGCACACCCGACATCGACGAGGTGGGCATCACCACCCGCCACAACACCTTCTTCCAGATGGCAGGCAACTTCTCCTTCGGCGACTACTTCAAGCGCGGCGCCATCGAACTGGCCTGGAGCCTGCTGACCACACCGGTCGCCGACGGCGGCTACGGGTTCGACCCGCAGCGGTTGTGGGCCACGGTGTTCTACGACGACGACGAGGCCGAGAAGCTGTGGCAGGAGGTCGCGGGCCTGCCGCCCGAGCGCATCCAGCGCCGCGGCATGGCCGACAACTACTGGTCCATGGGCATTCCCGGACCATGCGGGCCGTGCTCGGAGATCTACTACGACCGCGGGCCGGAGTACGGCGTCGAAGGTGGCCCGGAGGCCGACGAGAACCGTTACATCGAGATCTGGAACCTCGTGTTCATGCAGAACGAACGTGGCGAGGGCACGAGCAAGGACGACTTCGAGATCCTCGGACCGCTGCCGCGGCAGAACATCGACACCGGCATGGGGATCGAGCGGATCGCCTGCCTGCTGCAGGGTGTCGACAACGTCTACGAGACCGACCTGCTGCGACCGGTGATCGACACGGTCGCCCGGCGTGCGCCGCGCGGCTACGGCCAGGGCCGCGATGACGACGACGTGCGCTACCGGGTGATCGCCGATCACAGCCGCACCGCGGCGATCATCATCGGCGACGGGGTATCGCCGTCCAACGAAGGACGCGGCTACGTTCTGCGCCGCCTGCTGCGCCGCATCGTGCGCTCGGCGAAGCTGCTCGGTATCGACGATCCGATCGTCGGCGACCTGATGGCCTGCGTTCGGGACTCCACCGGTCCGTCCTACCCGGAGTTGGTCAGCGACTTCGACCGGATCAACCGCATCGCGGTCGCCGAGGAGACGGCCTTCAACCGCACGCTGGTCTCAGGATCCAAACTGTTCGACGACGCCGCAGCCGCGACGAAGTCGGCCGGCAAGACCGTGCTGGCCGGCGCGCAGGCCTTCGCCCTGCACGACACCTACGGATTCCCCATCGAACTCACCCTCGAGATGGCCGCTGAAGCCGGACTGGGCGTGGACGAGTTGGGCTTCCGCGAACTGATGGCCGAGCAGCGCCGCCGGGCCAAGGCGGACGCGGCCGCCCGCAAGCACGCCCACGCCGACCTCTCGGCGTTCCGCGAACTGGTCGACGCCGGACCCACCGAATTCACCGGATTCGACGAATTGAGCTCCCAGGCAAGGATTATGGGAATCTTCATCGACGGTAAACGTGTACCGGTGGTGGCGCACCATCCTCGGGTGCACTCCGAGACGATCCCTCCCGAACGAGTGGAGATCGTGCTCGATCGCACCCCGCTGTACGCCGAGTCCGGTGGCCAGATAGCTGATGTCGGCTGGCTCACCGGCACCGGCGGCAGCGAGTCGGCCAAAGCTGCCGTCACCGACGTCCAGAAGATCGCCAAATCGCTGTGGGTGCACCGGGTCAACGTCGAGTCTGGAGAGCTCGTCGAGGGTGACACCGTCGTCGCCGCCGTCGACCCCACCTGGCGCCACGGCGCGACCCAGGGACACTCCGGAACCCACATGGTGCACGCCGCGCTGCGACAGGTGCTGGGACCCAACGCCGTCCAGGCCGGTTCGCTGAACCGGCCGGGGTATCTGCGCTTCGACTTCAACTCCCAAAGCGCGCTCACCGAGGAGCAGCGCAATCAGGTCGAGGAGGTCGCCAACGAGGCGGTGCAGGCCGACTACCCGGTTAACACCTTCCTCACCGGTCTGGAGAAGGCCAAAGCGATGGGTGCGATGGCGATGTTCGGCGAGCAATACCCCGACGAGGTGCGGGTGGTCGATATCGGCGGACCGTTCTCGCTGGAATTATGCGGCGGAACCCACGTGCGCAACTCCGCACAGATCGGCCCGATCACCATCCTCGGGGAGGCCTCGGTCGGCTCCGGCGTGCGCCGAGTCGAGGCCTTCGTCGGCCTGGACTCCTACCGGCATCTGGCCAGGGAGCGCGCGCTGATGGCGGCTCTGGCGTCGTCGCTGAAGGTGCCCAGCGAGGAGGTGCCGGGCCGGGTGGCCACCCTCGTCGAGAAACTGAAGTCGGCGGAGAAGGAACTCGAGCGGGTCCGGCTGGCCGGCGCCAAGGCCGCCGCCGCCGACGCCGCCGCCGGCGCCGAGCAGGTGGGCAAGGTCCGCCTGGTGGCCCGCCGGATGCCGACCGGTATGACCGCCGGGGACCTGCGGTCGCTGGTGGGTGATATCCGCGGCCGGCTCGGCTCCGAGCCCGGCGTGGTGGTGCTGATCGGCGAGGGGGTCCGTGGCAAGGACGACGACACCGATGTCTCGGTGCCGTTCGTGGTGGCCGCCAACGCCGCCGCGCAGGACGGCGGTGCGCTGGCCAACGACCTCGTGGGAGCCGTGGCCGCCGCAGTCGGCGGGCGCGGGGGAGGCAAAGCCGACCTGGCGCAGGGCTCCGGCAGCAATCCGGCCGGAATCGACGCCGCCCTTGCCGCGGTCCGGGCAGCATTGAGCGGGATCTGACCGGTTGACCGCCGACAGAATGCCCGACCGGCCGGGCCCCGACGACCCGGGCCGGGGCAGGCGCATGGGAGTCGATGTCGGCACGGTGCGCATCGGCGTCGCCGCCAGCGATCCGGACGCGGTCCTGGCCACACCCGTGGAGACCGTGCGGCGCGACCGCCGGTCGGCGCACCTTCGGCGACTGGCCCAGTTGGTCGAAGAACTGCAGGTCGTCGAGGTGGTCGTCGGTCTGCCGCGGACCCTGGCCGACCGTGCCGGGGCCTCGGCGCAGGACGCGACAGCGGTCGCTGACGCACTGGCCGAGCGGATCCGGCCGGTCCCGGTTCGACTGGCCGACGAGCGATTGACTACCGTCAGCGCAGCGCGATCATTGCGGGAGGCCGGGGTGCGCGCCAAGGATCAGCGAGGAAAGATCGACCAGGCGGCGGCCGTAGCGATCCTGCAGGGCTGGCTGGACCAACGCCGCGCCGCGGCGCCCGACCTGTGAGAGAGACAGATGCCAGACAGTGAGACCCCAGAGCGGCCCGAGTCCGGCCGCGCGAGGCCGGAGCCTGTCGGCGCCGAACGCCCACGCCGCGCACAGCGGCGGTCGCACCGCATGCCCACGCCCGCCGGCCGCCGCCGGCTCGTCGCGGTACTCGGTGCGCTGGCGCTGGTCGTGATCGCCGCGATCGTGCTCGGACCCCGGCTGCTGAAGGCGCCCACCGATTTCACCGGGGACGGCAAAGAGGACGTCGTCATCCAGGTGCACAGCGGCGACTCCACCACCGTGATCGCCCAGGCGCTCAAGGAACGTGGCGTCATCGCCAACGTGGACGTGTTCCTGGCAGCGGCCCGCGGTAACGCCGCGATCGCCGCCATTCAGCCGGGCTTCTACAAGATGCGCACCGAGATCCCGTCGGCCTCCGCGGTCGCCGAGCTCGCCAACCCCCAAAGCCGGGTCGGGAAGATGGTTATCCCGGAGGGCCGCCAGCTCGACGACGTCAAGGCCGTCGGCAGCGGCGCGGTGACCAAGGGCATCTTCACGTTGATCTCCGACGCCACCTGTGTGGAACTCAACGGGGAGAAGAACTGCGTCCCCGCCGCAGACCTCATGGCCGCTGCGAAGGAGGGGCCGCTGTCCTCGCTCAACGTGCCGGAGTGGGCGAGCAAAGGCGCCGGGGTGATGGGGAACAGCCATCGGCGCCTGGAAGGACTCATCGCACCCGGGACCTGGAATGTCGACCCATCGGGCACGCCGAAGGAGATCCTGGCCACCCTGATCGCCGAGAGTAACGACCACTACGTGAAGGGCGGTCTGCTGGAGACCGCCCAGGCGCTGAACCTCTCGCCGTACGAGGTGCTGATCGTGGGATCGCTGGTGCAGAAGGAGTCCAAGCCGGCGGACTTCGCCAAGGTGGCGCGCGTGATCTACAACCGGCTCGACAGCGAGTACGACCGCCTGGAGTTCGACTCCACGGTGAACTACCCGCTGGACCGCCAGGAGGTGGCCACCACCGACACCGATCGCAAGACCGAGACACCGTGGAACACCTACGCCATGGCCGGGTTGCCGGCCACTCCGATCTGCTCGCCGGGCGATGACGCGCTGGCCGCCGCGGAGCGTCCCGAACCGGGGGACTGGCTGTACTTCGTGACGGTGGACCTGGACGGCACGACGCTGTTCACCGCCGACTACCAGGAGCACCTGTCGAACATCGAGAAGGCTCAGGGCAGCGGCATCCTGAATTCCGGGCGGTAGGACCACATGGCTGGCCGCAAAGCCGCCGTCCTGGGATCGCCTGTCGCCCATTCCCGTTCGCCGCAGCTGCATCTGGCGGCCTACCGCGCGTTGGGCCTGGATGACTGGACCTATGAGCGCATCGAGTGCACCGCGGAGCAACTGCCCCCGCTGGTCGGCTCGCTGGGGCCGGAGTGGGTTGGCTTGTCGGTGACGATGCCCGGGAAGTTCGCCGCGCTGGCCGTCGCCGATGAGCGGACCCGTCGCGCCGAGCAGGTCGGCTCGGCCAACACCCTGGTGCGCACCGGGCGCGGCTGGCGAGCCGACAACACCGATATCGATGGTGTGGCCGGCGCGTTGGGCCACCTGCGTGATCCGCAGCGTGCGATCGTGCTCGGCTCCGGCGGGACCGCACCGTCGGCGGTGGTGGCTCTGGCCGGTCTCGGCGTTCGTCAGATCACGGTGGTGGCGCGCAATCGCGACAAGTCGGCCCGGCTGTTGGAGTTGGGAACGGATCTGGGTGCGGCGACCGGGTTCGCCGAATTCACCGATCCGGTGACCCGTGAGGTGGCCGCCGGCGCCGACGTGGTGGTGAGCACCATCCCGGCCGACGTCGCCGCCGGATACGCCCAGGCGTTCGCCGGTGCGCCGGTGCTGCTGGACGCCATCTACGACCCGTGGCCCACTCCGCTGGCACGCGCGGTCAGCGCCGCGGGTGGCGAGGTGATCAGCGGTCTGCAGATGCTGCTGCACCAGGCGTTCAGTCAGGTCGAACAATTCACAGGCCGACCCGCTCCGCGACAGGCCATGGCCGACGCGCTGACCTAATCTGCCCGCATGGGTGTTGTCGGGGTCGCGGCGGGTGTGGCAGTACTCGCCTGGGCGGTCGCGCTCAGTGTGGTCGACCTGCGCGAGCGGCGGCTGCCCAACGTGCTCACCCTGAGCGGTGCGGCGGTGATCACCGCCGGTGCCGCGGTCGCGGGCCGCGGTGCGGCTGCCCTGCTGGGTGGGCTGGCGCTGGCTGCGCTGTATCTGGTTGTGCACCTGGCGGCACCGTCCGGGCTGGGGGCCGGGGACGTCAAACTGGCACTCGCGCTGGGCGCGCTGACCGGCGCGCTGGGGGTGGGCGCCTGGACCCTGGCGGCCCTGGGCGCCCCGCTGCTCACCGCGCTGGCCGGGGTGGCCGCCGTGGTGCGCGGCCGCGGCGCGGCGTTGCCCTATGGCCGCGGCGCGGCGTTGGCCCATTGCCGCGGTGCGGCGTTGGCCCATTGCCGCGGCGCGGCGGTGCCCCACGGTCCGGCGATGTGTGTGGCCAGCCTGGCGGCTGCCGCAGTTGTCCTGCTCTGACGGCGCGAGGTGATTGGGTCCGCAGTTACCGCCGTGGGAAGATGGTCTGGTGTTGCGATGGACGACCGCTGGTGAATCCCACGGCCGCGCCCTGGTGGCGATGGTGGAGGGGATGGTCGCCGGTGTGCAGGTGAGCACGGCCGACATCGCCGCGCAATTGGCCCGCCGCCGGCTGGGGTACGGCCGCGGAGCCCGGATGAAATTCGAACAGGACGAGGTGACCGTGCTGGCCGGTGTCCGGCACGGCAGCACGCTCGGCGGTCCGATCGCCGTGGAGATCGGCAACACCGAATGGCCCAAGTGGGAGACGGTGATGGCGGCCGACCCGGTCGATGCCGCCGACCTCGACGTCGCGCGCAACGCCCCGCTGACCCGGCCCCGCCCCGGCCACGCCGACTACGCGGGCATGCTCAAGTACGGCTTCGACGACGCCCGGCCGGTGCTGGAGCGGGCCAGCGCCCGCGAGACCGCGGCCCGGGTGGCAGCCGCCACCATCGCGCGGGCCTTCCTGCGCCAGGCCCTCGGCGTGGAGGTGGTCTCCCACGTCGTATCGATCGGCGCCTCCGCCCCCTATGACGGACCGCCGCCAACCGCGGCGGACATCGACCGCATCGACGCAAGCCCGGTGCGTGCGTTCGACGCGGCGGCCGAGCAGTCCATGATCACCGAGATCGAGGCCGCCAAACGCGACGGCGACACTCTCGGCGGTGTGGTCGAGGTCGTCGCGCACGGGTTGCCGGTCGGCCTGGGCTCCTTCACCAGCGGTGAGAACCGGCTCGACAGCCAACTCGCGGCGGCTGTGATGGGAGTGCAGGCCATCAAGGGGGTGGAGATCGGCGACGGCTTCGAAACCGCGCGCCGCCGCGGCAGCGCCGCCCATGACGAGATGTTCCCCGGCGAGGGCGCCGGTCCCGCCGATGTCACCCGATCCACCAACCGGGCCGGCGGCCTGGAGGGCGGCATGACCAACGGGGCGCCGCTGCGGGTGCGCGCCGCCATGAAGCCCATCTCCACCGTGCCGCGCGCGCTGGCGACCGTCGACGTGGCCACCGGCGAAGAGGCGGTGGCGATCCATCAGCGCTCTGACGTCTGTGCGGTGCCCGCCGCCGGTGTGGTCGTCGAGGCGATGGTCG
>JBFYOQ010000167.1:0-5848 GCA_041303735.1 Mycobacterium sp. | reverse complement strand
GAATCCGGGTGTTGGCGGTCAGGCATCCCGACTCGCGAAGATCCGACACCATCGGCTTCTTGTCGGTGCGCTGTTCGGGCCCGCGGTTGAGCTGGCTGATCGCCACCACCGGAACCTCGAGCTCTTTGGCGAGCAGCTTGATGTTGCGGGAGAACTCCGAGACCTCCTGCTGGCGCGACTCGAACTTCTTGCCCGAGGTCATCAGCTGCATGTAGTCGATCACGATGAGCCGCAGGTCGGACTTCTGGCTCAGCCGGCGCGCCTTGGCCCGGATCTCCATCATCGTCAGGTTCGGTGAGTCGTCGATGTACAGCGGCGCCTCGCTGATCTCACTCATCCGCCGGGCCAGCCTGGTCCAGTCGTCATCGCTCATCCGGCCCGAGCGCATATCGGCGAGCTTGATCTTGGCCTCCGCCGACAGCAGCCGCATGACGATCTCGGACTTGCTCATCTCCAGCGAGAAGATGACGCTGGCCATCCGGTTCTTGATGGAGCACGACCGCATGAAATCCAATCCGAGGGTCGATTTTCCAACCCCGGGCCGCGCCGCGACGATGATCATCTGTCCCGGATGCAATCCGTTGGTGACCTCGTCGAGTTCGGTGAAGCCCGTCGGCACCCCGCGCGAGAGCCCACCGCCGGAGGCGATCGCGTCGATCTCGTCCATGGTCGGCTGCAGCAGCGTCTCCAGGGCGACGAAGTCCTCGGTGGTGCGCCGCTCGGTGACGTCATAGATCTCCGCCTGGGCGCGGTCGACGATCTCGTCGACATCGGCTCCCTCGGCGCCGGCGTAGCCGTACTGCACCACCCGCGTACCGGCCTCCACGAGGCGGCGCAGCAGCGCCTTCTCGGCGACGATGCCCGCGTAGTAGCCGGCGTTGGCGGCGGTGGGCACCGTGGAGATCAGGGTGTGCAGATACGGGGCGCCGCCGATGCGGCGCAGCAGCCCGCGGCGATCCAACTCCGCGGAGACCGTCACCGCGTCGGCCGGCTCACCGCGGCCGTACAGGTCGAGGATCGCGTCGTAGACGTTCTGGTGGGCCGGGCGGTAGAAGTCCGAGGGGCGCAGCCGCTCAAGCACGTCGGCGATGGCATCCTTGCTCAGCAGCATCCCGCCCAGTACGGACTGCTCGGCGGCGAGGTCCTGCGGGGGCTGCCGACCGAAGTCCTCAGGCGGCGCGGGAGAGTCTGTTCCCTGCGCTCCGAGGTCATCGACTACCGCCATCGGGCTGCCCCGCCTCCTTCACCACGTGCGCCCAGTATTCGAACGCAGGTTCGACCCATCAGGACTTCACCATAAGTGCGAGCACCGACGACATAGCGTCGCCAACCGGTCCTTCACCGATGCCCAGGGGAACGCTAGACGTTGCTGGAAGCAGAACAAACCGGGGTTGTGGACCAACCTGTTGATGGCCTGTGCACAGCTGGGGGCAACTGTGTTGGCGGGTTGGGGAGAACCTGTGGATCACTGTGTTTTTGTCGGATGTTTCTCCACGTAAATGCAGAATAACGTGGGTGTGAGCCTGTGGATGGGAAGTGCCCCGGCGTGTTGGCCCAAGTTGCCTTTCCGGGCGTGTTGCGTTTCCTTTACCCAATCAAGGGGTTAACGGCCGGTTACGTTAACTGCTGTCACACCAGCCCGCCGGGTTCGCCCCAACGGAAAATCCCCGGGCGCGGCCGGCGGCGGCCACTACCCGGGGATTTGTCGGTTCTCGTTCTAGTGCTGCCCGACGATGTCGAGCGTGATCGCCACGTCGACCTCGGGGTGCAGATGGACGGCCACGGTGTGGCTGCCGGTCTCCTTGATGTGGGCCTTGGGCAGGCGCACCGAGCGCTTGTCGAGGTTGGGGCCACCGGCCTTCTTGACGGCGTTGACGACGTCAGCGGCGGTCACCGACCCGAACAGCTTGCCGGCGTCGCCGGCGGCCTTCATCGGCAGCGAGATCGCGCCGAGGGCGTCGATCGCGGCCTTGATCTCGTCGGCGTGCTCGCGGTCGCGCACGGTCTTGGCCTCGCGCGAACGGCGGATGTCGTCGGCCTGCTTCTGCGCGCCGCGGGAGGCGACGATCGCCAGACCGCGGGGCAGCAGAAAGTTGCGTCCGTACCCGTCCTTGACCTCGACGGTGTCGCCGGCCTCGCCCAGGTGGTCGACCTCGGCGGTGAGGATCAGCTTCATGGGTGTGCTCCTTAGCGGGTGGCCGACGTGAAGGGCAGCAGCGCGACCTCACGGGCGTTCTTGACGGCGATGGCGATGTCCCGCTGGTGCTGGACGCAGTTGCCGGTTACCCGGCGGGCGCGGATCTTGCCGCGCTCACTGATGTAGGTGCGCAGCAGCGAGGTGTCCTTGTAGTCGATCGTCTGCAGCTTGCCCTTCTTGGAGCAGAAGACGCACTTGCGTGCCTTGATCGGCTTGTCCGGCGCCGGACGGCGCTTGGTGGGTTTGGCTTTCATCTCTTCAGTTCACTTTCGTTCTCGTGTCGCGTGCCGCAGCACGCGTTGGGTTCGTCAGCTGGGGGTCTGTCAGAAGGGAGGCTCGTCGTCACTGCCGCCGAAGGATCCCGACGCGGGCGCGCTGCCCCACGGGTCCTCCTGGGAGTCGCCGCCGGCCGCGGCTTTGGAACCGCCGCCTCCGCCACCGCCGCCGCCGCCGAATCCGCCGCCACCGCCACCGCCGCGGGAGGCCTTGGTGACCTTGGCGGTCGCGTAGCGCAGCGACGGGCCGATCTCGTCGACCTCGAGCTCCACCACGGTGCGCTTCTCGCCCTCGCGGGTCTCGAAGGAGCGCTGCTTGAGCCGGCCGCTCACGATCACCCGCGAGCCGCGGGTCAGGCTCTCGGCCACGTTCTCGGCGGCCTCGCGCCAGACGTTGCAGCGCATGAACAGCGCGTCAGCGTCCTTCCACTCACCGCTCTGGCGGTCGTAGATACGCGGGGTGGACGCCACCGTGAAGTTGGCCACGGCAGCACCCGAGGGGGTGAACCGCAGTTCGGGGTCGGCGGTCAGGTTTCCGACGACGGTGATGATCGTGTCACCGGCCACAAGGTCCTCCTGGGTTGGGCGAGCGCTGGGTTGACGAGCGCTGGATTAACGAGTCGCAGTGTCGCGAGCCTACGTACGGCCTCCGACGTTTCGCGGCGGTTCGTCAGTGCTTGTCGGTCCGCATGACCTTGGTCCGCAGGACGGACTCGTTGAGGTTGAGCTGACGATCCAGCTCGGACACGGTGGCCGGCTCGGCCTTGACGTCGACGATCGCGTAGATGCCCTCGGCATGCTTGGCGATCTCGTAAGCCAGCCTGCGACGGCCCCAGATGTCGACCTTGTCGACCGTTCCGCCGTCACTGCGGATCACGTTGAGGAACGTGTCCAGCGACGGTGCAACGGTGCGCTCATCAAGAGTGGGGTCGAGAATGACCATGATTTCGTATGGACGCATGGAAACCTCATCACCTCCTATGGTCGTGTGCGGCCACGCCCGGATGGCGTAGCAGGAGGGTCGCCTGCGTCGGCAACCCGCTCAGGTTACCGGAGCGGGTGCTGATCAGCGAAATCAGTCGCGCTGGCTGAAGTACTCGAACGCCCGCAGCCGGGTGGCCTCCGAGGCTTTGTCCAGCGCTCCGGAATCGAACGGCGGCTGCGGGTCGTACTCGATCATCAGCTGGCTGGCCTCAGCGGCCTGCCTGTCGACGAGCAGTTCGACCAGTCGCAGCGCCATGTCGATCCCGCTCGAGACCCCCGCGGCGGTGATGATGCGCTCCGGCAGATGCTCGACCACCCGCTGCGGGGTGAAGGTTGCACCCAGCGGCCCGAGGAAGTCCGCGGCACCCCAGTGCGTGGTGGCCGTCAGCCCGTCGAGCAGCCCGGCGGCGGCCAGCACAAGGCTGCCGGTGCACACCGAGGTGGTGAAAAGCGTGTGCTCATGAGCCCGGCGCACCCATTCGAGCACCACCGCGTCGGTCATCAGGGCGCGGGTGCCGACACCGCCGGGGAACAGCAGCACATCAGGGCGGGGCACCTCCTCGAACGTGGCGTCGCGGATCAGCCCGAGCATGCCGTTGTCGGTGCGCACCTCGCCACGGGTGTGTCCGACGAAGACCACGTCGATACTGGGCACCCGCTGCAGCACCTCATAGGGCCCGATGCCATCAAGCGCCGTGACGCCCGGAAACAAGGCGATCGCCACCTGCATCCCACACCTCCTTGCGACGACGCGGCCGCAGCCGCTGGGCCTTCTCACGACGCGGCCGCAGCCGCTGCGGCCACCACCGCGGAAAGTCGTCGGCGGCCGCATCGAACACCCCGCCGGATGGGTCGTCCACGCCGTCGTGGCGAACCAGGTCCTCGCCCGGACGGTAGATCTGGCGCACGACGAGCACCACCAGCGCCAGCACGGCGACGTCGCGCAGCAGAACCGTTGTGGTGAACCACTGCTCGGGCAGGCCCTTGTTCTGCACGCCGAAGAGATACAGCATTCGTGGCACCCACACCAGGGCGTCAATGGTCATCCAGGCCAACAGGATTCGGCGGTGTGGCAGTGCCAGCACCGCCAGCGGCACCAGCCACAGCGAGAACTGCGGACTCCAGACCTTGTTCACCAACAGGAACGCCGCGACCACCAGGAACGCCAACTGCGCGACCCGGGGTCTGCGTGGCGCGGTGAGCGCTATGTAGGCGATCCCAGCGCAGCAGGCCAGGAATGCCACGGCCACAACGGCATTGAGCACCACCGGCGGCTGCCAGAACCCGAGGTTCGGATCGAACCCCCGCCAGCCGGTGAACGACTTGACGACGTTGTAGAGCGAATCCATATCGGCGGTACGGCGGGTGTTGAGCCGGAAGAACTCCGACCACCCGCGCGGGTACATCAGCATCACCGGGGCGTTGATGGCGAACCAGGTGACCAGCGCCACCGCGGCGGTGCGTACCGCGTCGGCCAGGCGGCCGGTACGCACAGCGAGCAGCAGCAGCGGCAGCAGCAGCAGCGCCGGGTAGAGCTTGGCGGCCACTCCCATGCCGAGCAGCACCCCGGCCAGCGTCGGCCGGCGCCGCGCCCACGCCAGCAGCGCGCCGGTCGCCAAAGCCGTTGCCAAAGCGTCGAAGTTGGTGAAGGCCTGGAAGACCAGGATCGGTGAGGCGGCCACCAGTGCGGCGTCCCAGATCCGCCGGCCGGCCAGGCGCGCCGTCGCCCACACCGTCGCCAGCCAGGCCAGCGCCAGACCGAACGCGGCGATGTTGAAGAACATCACCACCTCGGCCACCCCGGTCAGCACCGGCCATGCGGTGGCCTTCGCCACCGCGGTGTAGGTCTTGGCCAACGACATCGCCACGTACTGATAGAGGCCGGTGAGCACCGGATACTCCATGTAGCGCACCGCGGGCGTGCCGTCGTACCGGGTCTCCGGCCGGCCCTCGGCGTCCACCTCGAGCCAGCTCGACTTGTAGGGGAACTTGCCCTGGCTCAACAACTCCGCGCCGTAGAGCGGCACGGTGTCGGAGTAGCACAGCTCGTAGTAGGCGCGCTGGTTGTCCCAGTTGGCGACCCGCTGATCCGGCATTCCGGTTCCGGTGGTCTGCAGGCACGGCGACTTCGTGGTCCAGCCCAGTGCCAGCAGCGCCAGCGCGAGCAGGAACATCACCCGGACCGGCGTGAGGAACCGGGTGCGACCGATCAGCGCGTGCCGGCCCACCGGTCCGCCGACGGTCTCCGACAGCGCCGCGCCGATCACATCCGTGCGGCTGGGCAGGTCGCGCTCGTGGTCGCTGCGCAGATCGTCAGCGAGCGGGAACGGCGAGACCGTGGGACGGGCCGTCACGGGGGCGGCGGGGCGACCGGAGCGGGCTCCGGTCGCCC
>JBFYOQ010000166.1:0-12012 GCA_041303735.1 Mycobacterium sp. | reverse complement strand
CTGCTCGACGCCGCGGTCCGCCGCGCCGACCCTGCGCTGGCCCTGGAACTGGGCACCTACTGCGGATACGGCGCGCTGCGGATCGCCCGTGCCGCTCCGCGGGCGCGGGTGTTCTCGGTGGAGTTATCGGCAGCCAACGCCGCCAATGCGCGTCGGATCTGGGCGCATGCCGGGATTGCCGACCGGATCACCTGCGTGGTCGGGACGATCGGTGACGGCGGGACCACCCTGGATGCGCTGGCCGGTGACCACGGCTTCACTGCCGGGGCACTCGACTTCCTGTTCATCGACCATGACAAGAACGCGTACCTGCCCGACCTGCACGCCATCCTCGAGCGCGGGTGGCTGCACCCGGGCAGTGTCGTGGTCGCCGACAATGTCCTGCTGCCCGGATCGCCGAAGTACCGCGCCTATATGCGCGAGCAGCAGGACACGACGTTCGACACCGTCGAGCACAGGACCCACGCCGAGTACACCAGGCTGCCCGACATCGTGCTGGAGTCGACGCTGCTCACGCCCGGGGGTGCGCCCCCGCCCACACCTCGCGCAGCGCGGTGACGGTGACCAGCGTGTAGATCTGGGTGGTGGTCACCGAGGCGTGCCCCAGCAGTTCCTGCACCACCCGGACATCGGCGCCGCCGTCGAGCAGGTGGGTGGCGAAGGAGTGCCGCAGCGTGTGCGGCGAGACCGCCGCGGTGATGCCGGCCCGTTCGGCGGCGTCCTGCAGGACCTGCCAGGCACTCTGCCGGGACAGCCGGCCGCCGCGGGCGTTGAGGAAGATGGCCCCCGCGGATCCGGTGCCGCGCCCCCGCCGGGCCAGTTCGGGCCGGCCCCGCACCAGATAGGCGTCCAGCGCCGCGATCGCCGGCCGGCCCACCGGCACCAGCCGCTGCTTGCCGCCCTTGCCGCGCAGCAGCACCGACCGGGCTTGCGCGTCGACGTCATCCACGTCCAGGCCGACAGCCTCGGAGATCCGGGCGCCGGTGGAATACAGCAGCTCCAGCAGTGCCCGGTTGCGCAATGTCAGCGGCCCGTCGCCCGCGCCATCCCCGCCGGCGCCCTCGAGCAGGGCCATCACCTCATCAAGGCTCAGCGCCTTGGGCAGCCTCCTGCTGGGCGTGGGCGGTTTGACCGCGCGAGCGACATCGAGGTCGATGATGCCCTCGGCGGCGGCGAAGCGGTGCAGCCCGCGCACCGCGATCAGCGCGCGGGCGGCCGACACCGCCGACAGCGGGACGGCCCCGGTGTCGGGGGCGCCGCGGCGCAGCGCCACCAGGAAGTCGCTGACGTCGGTCTCGGTGACCGCGCGCAGATCCCCGATCCCCCGAGCGCTCAGGTGCTCGGCGTAGCGGCGCAGATCGCGGCGGTAGGAACTGATGGTGTTGGCCGCCACGCCCCGTTCGATGGTGAGGTGGTCGAGGTAGCCCTGGAGCTGTCCGTCGAGGGCGGCCGTATCGGTGGAGAAGGTGGTCATCGGCGCCCCTTGCGGGCGGCGAACGCGCGCGGCCGGTCGGGCCACGGCGCATCCGCCCCTCGGGTGGGCTTACCGTCGACGATCGCGGCGCACGCCGCGAGCACACCCGACACCGCCGTTGCGTTGGCGATCTCGCCGGCGAGCACCCGGTCGACGGCGTTCGGCAGCGACACCCAGTGCACGCTCAGGTCGGCTTCCTCATGGGTCGCCGGCGGCCGCCCGACATCACGCAGACCGCGGGCCAGGAACACCCGCACCGCTTCGTCGCAGAACCCCGGCGAGAGCGCGATGTCGATCAGCAGCCGCCAGTCCTCGGCGACCAGACCGGTCTCCTCGAGCAACTCGCGTGCCGCCGCGTCAGCGGGATCCTCCCCCGGCTCGTCGAGCAGACCGGCCGGCAGCTCCCAGAGCCGGCGGCCCAGCGCGTGCCGGTACTGGTAGATCATCGCCAGCTGGCCGTCGTCGTCGACGGCGGCGACGGCGACGGCGCCGTAGTGCTCGACGATCTCACGCTCCGCGGTGCCGCCGCCGGGCATCACCACCTGATCGGTGCGCAGAGCCAAAATCGTTCCGTCGTAAACGGTTTCGGAGCTGAGGGTCTGGAAGTCGTGGTCACCCACGGGCGTGTTCCGGCAACGACTCCCCGGCTTCGGTGACCGCTGCATGGGGGTGCTCGCTGCCGTTCGTGTGCTGCTCGGGAATCTCGACCGGCAGCCGCTCGGCCGCCTTGTAGTCGATCGCCGCGCCGACGAACGCGACGAACAGCGGGTGCGGCCGGGTGGGACGGCTCTTGAGTTCGGGGTGGGCCTGGGTGCCCACCAGGAACGGATGCACCTCCCGGGGGTACTCGACGAACTCGACGAGGTGCCCGTCGGGCGAGGTTCCGGAGAACCGCAGACCGCTCGCTGCGATGCGGTCGCGGTAGGCGTTGTTGACCTCGTAGCGGTGCCGGTGCCGTTCGGAGACCGCCGTGGACTCGTAGGCGCCGGCGACGATCGAATCCGGTTCCAGCACCGCGGGATAGGCGCCCAGTCGCATGGTCCCGCCCAGGTCGGCCTGCCCTGATACGGCGTCACGCTGATCGGCCATCGTGGAGATCACCGGATCGGGTGTGGCGGGCTCGAACTCCGCGGAGTTGGCCTCGGAGAGTCCGACCGCGCGTGCCGCCTCGATGACGATGCACTGCAGCCCCAGGCACAGCCCCAGCAGCGGCAGGCCGCGGTGGCGGGCGTAGCGGATGGCACCGATCTTGCCCTCGATGCCGCGGATGCCGAATCCACCCGGGATCAGGACCGCATGCACGTCGCCGAGAACCGCCGCCGCGCCGCTGTCGGTCTCGCAGTCGTCGGAGGCCACCCAGTGCATCTCCACCTTGGCCCGGTGCGCGAACCCGCCGGCGCGCAGCGCCTCGGCGACGGACAGGTATGCATCGGAGAGGTCGATGTACTTACCCACCAGTGCGATTCGGACGGTCTCCTGTGGATCGTGCACCCGGCGCAACAGATCGTCCCAGGTGGTCCAGTCGACATCGCGGAAAGGCAGGTTCAACCGCCGCACCACATAGGCGTCCAACTCCTCGCGGTGCAGCACCTTGGGGATGTCGTAGATCGACGGCGCGTCGGGAGTCGAGATCACGCCGTCGATGTCGACGTCGCACATCAGCGCGATCTTCTCTTTGAGACCTTCGGGCACGTCACGGTCGCAGCGCAGGATGAGCGCGTCGGGGGTGATGCCGATGCCACGCAGGGCGGCCACCGAATGCTGGGTCGGTTTGGTCTTCAGCTCCCCCGACGGCGCCAGGTAGGGCACCAGCGAGACGTGCAGGAAGAAGCAGTTCTCCCGGCCGACCTCGTGTCGCACCAGGCGCGCGGCCTCGAGGAACGGCTGGGATTCGATATCGCCCACCGTCCCGCCGATCTCGGTGATGACGACGTCGGGGCGGATGCCGTCGGCGTCGGGCCGACCCATCGCCAGGATGCGGCTCTTGATCTCGTCGGTGATGTGCGGGATCACCTGGACGGTGTCGCCGAGGTACTCGCCGCGGCGTTCCTTGGCGATCACGGTCGAATACACCTGCCCGGTGGTCACATTCGCCGACCCGGGCAGGTTGCGATCCAGGAAGCGTTCATAGTGGCCGACGTCGAGGTCGGTCTCGGCGCCGTCCTCGGTGACGAAGACCTCGCCGTGCTGGAACGGGTTCATGGTGCCGGGGTCGACATTGAGGTAGGGGTCGAGCTTCTGCATGGTGACCTGCAGACCACGCGAGATCAGCAACTGGCCCAGGCTGCTGGCGGTCAGGCCCTTGCCCAGGGAGGACACCACGCCGCCGGTCACGAACAGATGCTTGGTCGCGGCCTGTGGGTGCTTGCGCAATGGTGGCAAGAGCGACCTCCGTGACGACGGCGCAGGACTTGGTTTTCCAGGACTTTCGGCCTGGTTGGGGCCTGCCGACCCACGGAAATTCACCCTAACACCGACCCGTGACGGTGCGCGCTGACACACCGGCGGGTCGTGTTACCGCCCGGTTACCGCCCAATCCCGCGTCTACTGCGGCACGGTGACCGCGGTCGCGCCCTCGCCGATGCCGTAGCTCTGCGGACGTGCGCCCTCGAGCAGGGCCCGCAGGGCCAGCACGGTGGTGATCCGGCCGGCTTCGGTACCGATGTCGTCGACGGTGGTGATCGCGGCGGCCAGGCCCGGGTCGGCGCGGGCGACGGCGACTGCCGAGATGGCACTGGCCGCACCGTCGCGGCCGGCCAGTACGGTGCCCGAGCCGTGCGGTGCCAGGGCGGCGGCGAACCGGGCTACTGCGGTGCCCTGGTTGCCGGCGTCCTGCGGCAGGTCGCCACCGGTGACGATCACCGCGGTGTTGGCCGCACCGATCTTCTCCGGAGCGTCGAGGAACCCGGTGTCGCGCAGTGCCGCCAGCACGGCCTCGCGTGCGGCGTCGTCCACCGGGGCGATCGCGGGGTCGCGGTGGATCAGTAGCGCGATGCCGAGCAGATCGCCGGCCTGGGCGCTGGCGTCGGTCAAGGTGGTGCTCAACTGGGCGCCGGGCGGCACGATGGGTGAGACCACCACCGAGCGCAGTTTCTCCGCGGCGTTTGCTTCGACGAACTCCTCGGTGAGCGTGATGGTCCCGGTCACCGATCCCCCGGCCTGTTGCACCAGACGGATCGTCGAGTCGAGGTCGGCGTCGACCGCCTCCGGCGTGCGCAGCAGCACGACCGATTTGCCGGCCAGTGCGTCGCCGACGATGCGCGCCGACATCGCGGTGTCGAATTCGTCGGCGGCCGCGAGTCTGTTGTTGAGCACGGCCGCCTCATTGGTCAGTGCTTCGACCCTCTGCTGCAGACCGCCCTTGTCGCCGCGCAGGCCGGTCACCATCGGATCGGTCAACACGCGGGCACCGAGTACCACACCGCCGGCCAACGCCAGGAACACAGCGGCCAGCGCCAGCACGAAATGCCTGGGTTTCATCGGCTCAGGGTCACTAGGACACCAGGCTCTGCACCCACATCGTCAGACGGTCCCAGTAGCCGGCGATCCAGTCGATCACCACGGTGTCCGCGCTCGACACCCATAGCACCGCGATGACGGCGAGCAGGATCGCCATGATGAGCAGTGCGACCGCGCCGCCGGAGATGTGGTTGCGGTACAGCGTTGCAACGGCTTTCGCGTCGACCAGTTTCTCACCCACCTTCAGCCGCGTGAGGAAGGTCGACGGGTTTGTCTGCGCGCGAGTGCGGTCGAAGAACTCCTCGATACCGGTCGAGTGCCCCGCGGTCACGATGAGCGCGGCGCCATGGTGGTCGACCAGCAGCAGCGCCAGGTCGGTGGCAGAACCGGCGGCGGGGAAGGTCATCGCGCCGATGCCGAGATCCTGGATGCGTTCGAGTCCGCTGGCGTGGCCGTCGGCTTCTGCGGGCAGGACCACCGGGGCGCCGCACTTGAGCACCTCGGCACTCATCTGGTCGGGGTTGCCGACGATGAGCGCGGGACGATAACCCGCTTCGCGCAACAGGTCCGCGCCGCCGCTGACGCCGACGAGCACCGGCCGGTATTCCTTGATGAACGGCTTGAGTGCCTTGAGGTCGTCGGCGGCGCTCGGGTCGTCGGTGACCACCACCACGTGGCGGCGGTAGAGGTCGACGTCGATGTCGGGGATGCCGATCCCGTCGATCAGCAGCGGGCTCTCGCTGCGGATGAATTCGATGGTGTTGCCGGCGAAGGCTTCGACGTGGGCCACCAGACCGGTCTTGGCGTCGTGCATGAGATCGGCGATCTCTTCGTCGGTGCGCTCCACGCCGTGCACCAACCGGCGGTCACCGTGGTAGACGCCGGCGTCGTGCAGCCGAACCTTGGACCCGTCCTTGATCTTCTTGAAGATCTCCGGTCCGGCGTTGTCGATCAGCACGATCTTGTTGGCCACCAGGACCTCGGGGCCCAGGTTGGGATAGCGGCCAGAGATCGACGGCGAGGCGTTGACCACCCCGGCCACCCCGGCCTCGACGAGCGCGTCGGCGGTCGCCCGGTCGAGGTCGAGCACGTCGAGGACGACGATATCGCCACGGCCCACGCGGCGCAGCAGCCGCTCGATGTCCCGGTCCACACGGGCGGTTCCGGCCACCCCCGGCCGGTCATGAGAGTTACGCGACAGCAGCGTTGACATCTTCATGCGCCCGATTTTGTCGGCGTGGCGGGCCATATCCCGGGAGGCGCGCCGTAACAACAGCCCCAGAAGTTCTATTCAGTCACAGCAGTCACAGCCGGTCAGGGTGCGGACCGCTCGGCGTGGGCGGCGTCGAGCAGTTCCGCGGCGTGCGCCCGACCGGTGTCGGACTCCCCCAACCCGGCCAGCATCCGCGCCAACTCGGCGACCCGTTGCTCACGGTCGAGGCGGCGCACCTCGCTGGCGTCGCCGGCGGTCTCCACCACCAGGTGGGTGTCGGCGTATGCCGCGACCTGCGGCAGGTGGGTCACCACGATGACCTGGTGGGTGCGGGCGAGCCGGGCCAGCCGCCGACCGATCTGGACCGCGGCCCGGCCACCAACGCCGGCGTCGATCTCGTCGAACACCATGGTCGTACCGGCCGCCGACGCGGACAGCACCACTTCCAGCGCCAGCATGACCCGGGAGAGCTCGCCGCCGGAGGCGCTGCGGTTCAACGGCAGCACGGCGTTGGCGTCCCGGGCGCCGCGGCGCGCGGCGAAGCCGAACTCGACGGCGTCCACCCCGTCGCTGCCGGCGTGCACCACCTCACCGGATGGCAGTGCCAGCGGCGCGTTGTCATCCTCGCGAGCCGCCATGGTGGCGACCCGCACGGTGAACTCCGCCTCGCCCATCGCCAGGCCGGCCAACTCAGCCGTCACCGCCTCGGCCAACCCGGCGGCGGCGCCGGTCCGCGCGGATGACAACTCCATCGCCGCGGCGGCGACCTGGGCACCCAACTCCTCGACCCGGCGGGACAAACCGCTCAGCGCGTCCTCGGAGACATCGAGTTGGGCGAGCCGTTCGCGGGACTGCGCCGCCCAGCGCAGCACCCCATCGATGTCGGCGGCGTACTTTCGGGTCAGGCCGCGAAGCTGGGCCTGGCGGGCCAGTTTGACCTCCAGGGCACTGGCGTCGGCGGGCAGGCCGGCCAGGAAGTCGCCGAGTTCGCCGCCGACATCGCGGGCGATGCGCAGCGCCTCGGAGAGCTGACGGGCCAGTTCGGCCAGCGCCGAGTCGTCGGTGGCCTCCAGGGTGGCGACCGCGCGGGCGAGGCGGTCGGTGGCGGCCGGCACCTCGCGGGCGCTCTGCTCGTCGGCCCCGGACAGCGCCGTGCGGGCGCTGGCGGCGGCCTCCCGCACCGAGTCGAGTTCGGAGAGCCGGCGGATGTCGGCGACCAGGGCCTCGTCCTCGCCGGGTGCGGGATCGGCGGCGTCGATCTCGGCCAGGGCGAACGTCAGGCGGTCGGCCTCCTGCTGCAACTCCCGCGCGCGGTGGGTGCGGTCGACCAGATCGCGCCGGGCGATGAGCCATTCGTCGCGCAGTTTGCGGTAGTGCTCGCACATCGCCTGCACCCCGGCGAAGCGGTCCAGCGCCCCGCGCTGCTCGTCGGAGCGCATCAGGCGCAATTGGTCGTTCTGGCCGTGCAGGGTGAGCAGCCCGGTAGTCAGCGTGCTCAGCGATTTGGCCGGGACGCTGCGGCCGCCGAGAAAGGCACGCGAGGGGCCGTCGCGGCTGACGGTGCGCAGCGCGATCACGGTGCCGTCCTCGTCGCGCTGGGCGCCGGATGAGTCCAGGATCTCCTCGATCGCGGCGGTGGTGGCGGGGTCGAGGTCGTCGGTGCCGAACCGGCCCTCCACCACCGCGCGATCGTCCCCCGAGCGCACCCGGGTGGCGTCGGCGCGGGCGCCGCCCAGCAGATGCAGGCCGGTCACCACCATGGTCTTCCCGGCACCGGTCTCGCCGGTGAGCACGGTCAGACCGCGATCGAACTCAGCGGTGGCGGCGCTGATCGCACCGAGGGAGGAGATCCGGATCTCGGCGAGCATCGGATTACTGCTCGCGCCAGCCGGTCACCGGCAGCCGGAACTTGCGCACCAGCCGATCGGTGAACGGGGCGCTGTCCAACCGCACCCATTTCAGCGGGGATCGGCACTTGGTCACCTGCAGGCGGCCGCCCGCCGGGACAGCGGCCTCTCGGCGGCCATCGCACAGCACGATGGCATCGGAATCGTTCGGGTCGACGTCGACGGTGATCACCGAGTTCGGGTTGGTCACCATCGGCCGGGCGAAGATCGCGTGCGCGTTGTTGGGCACCACGATGATGGCCTCGAGGTCGGGCCAGACCACCGGACCGCCTGCCGAGAACGCGTACGCGGTCGATCCGGTCGGGCTGGACACCAGCACGCCGTCGCACCCGAAGGCCGACACCGGCCTGTCGTCGATGGCGACCACCACGCCCAGCACCCCCTGGTGGCCCCCCTTCTCCAGGCTGGCTTCGTTCAGGGCCCAGCCCCGGTACAGCGTGGCGCCGTCGAGGGTGACGAGCACGTCGAGGGTCATCCGGTGCTCGATGCGGTAGTCCCGCGCGATGACGTGGTCGAGGATCGTGTCGATCGCTTCGGCTTCGGCCTCGGCCAGGAAGCCGATCCGGCCGAGGTTGACGCCCAGCACCGGGATCTCGGCGTTGCGGGCGAGTTCGGCAGCGCGCAGGAAGGTTCCGTCACCGCCCAGGATCAGGACGAGCTCACATCCGTCGGCGGCGTGTTCGTCGCCGGTGACGACCTCGACTGCCGCCCCGGTGGCCTGAAGTTCCACCGGGGCCAGGTGAAGTGGTCCACGGTCGACGGCTTCGGTGGACAGCACCCGCAGCCCGATTCCGTTGGCGCCGAGTGCTTTTCCGACCCGGTGGGCCGTCTCGTTAGCTTCATCGCGGCCGGGATGGATGACCAGCAACACGGTGCGCTCGTTCACTGCGGCCCCTCGGCGATGGCACGGCGCACCGCGGCCTGACGCTCGTCGGCGGACAGACACTGTGCGGCGGCCGACCGCAGCAGGAGGAAGTACTCGACGTTGCCGGACGGGCCGGGCAACGGGCTGGCGGTCACCCCGGCGGTGTGCCAGCCCAGCGTCTCGGCGCGGCGCGCGACCGCCAGGACCGCATCGGCCCGCAGGTCGGGGTCGGTGACCACCCCGCCCGCGCCGACGCGGTCACGACCCACTTCGAACTGCGGCTTCACCATCGGAACGATATCGGCGTGCGGGCCGGCGCATGCGGTAAGTGCGGGCAGCACGGTGGCCAGTGAGATGAACGACAGATCCGCCACCACCAGATCGACCTGACCGTCGATGTCGGCCGGCGTCAACTCGCGCACGTTGGTGCGTTCGATCACCACTACCCGCGGGTCCGACCGCAGCGACCACGCCAACTGGCCGTAGCCGACGTCGACCGCGATGACGGTGGCCGCGCCGCGATCCAGCAGCACCTCGGTGAACCCGCCGGTCGAGGCGCCGGCGTCGAGACAGCGCCGCCCGGACACGTCGATTCCGAAGGCGTCCAGCGCGCCGATGAGCTTGTGGGCGCCGCGCGACACCCAGGCCTTGTCCTGGGTGTCCTGCACGGCGAGCGCGGCGGTGACGGCGACGGCGGTGGCGGGTTTCGCGGCGGGCATACCGTCGATGGTGACCCGGCCCGCACCGATCAGTTCGGCGGCCTGCTGCCGGGAGCGGGCCAGTCCACGCCGGACCAACTCGGCGTCAACCCGGGCGCGGCGCGTCACGGGATGCTCAGCCCTTCTCCACCGATTCCAGCGCGTCGACCAGGATCTGGTGTGCTTGCTCGAGTCGGCGTCCCACCGCGTCGATCGCGTCGATATCGCCGATGTCGGCGGCGGCGTCGGATTCCGGATCGAGGTGAGGCAGGTCGGCGAGCTCGGCGTCGACCTGGTCGCGGATCTGCTGCGGATCGGTGTTCATGTCGCTGTTCACGCTAGTCGATCCGCGCGGGCAGCAGTGACCAGCGCCGCAGTGCGGCCCGGGCGGTGTCGTCGCCGGCCTCCACCCGCACCGACTGCCCATCCGCGGCGGTGTCCCAGACCGCGCGGGCGGCGGCCCGGACCACCGAGAGTCCGTCCGGGCCCGGGTCGGCTCCGGTGGCGCTGATGACCACGGCCCCGTCGGCGGACCACTCGGCGCGCCAGGCCGGCTGCGACGCCACCGCCACCGCGGCGGCATCGAGATCCAGAGCGCTCAGATCCGCGCCGATGAAGGTGGGCCGTTGCGAGGGCGGGGCGAACACGGCCTCGCCGGCGGTGCTGACTCCGGTGAGCACCATCAGACTCGGCAGGCCGGCGGCGTTGGCACCGGCGATGTCGGTGTCGAGCCGGTCCCCGACCACCAGGGGGTTGGCGAAGGTGCCGCGGGCCAGCGCATCCTCCATCAGCGCCGGCGCCGGCTTGCCGGCCACCAGGGGTTGCGCGCCGGTGGCGGCCTGCAGTGCGGCCACCATGGACCCGTTGCCGGGCAGCAGTCCCCGTTCGGTGGGCAGGGTCAGGTCGAGGTTGGCCGTCACCCACAGCGCTCCGGCCCGGATGGCCAGGGCGGCCTCGGCCAGCTCAGCCCAGCCGATGGTCATCGACAGCCCCTGAACGACGGCTACCGGGCGCTCGGAGAACAGCCGCACCGGCTCGAGCCCCACACCGGCGACTTCCGCGGCCAGTGCGTCGGTGCCGACGACGAGCACCGCGGAGTCCGCCGGCAGGCGTTCGGCGAGCAGCCGGGCCGCGCTCTGGGCACTGGTCACGACATCGCCGGCGGCGGCGATGAAACCCAGTTCGGTCAGGTGCGCGGCGACCTCGTCGGCGGATCGAGACGCGTTATTGGTGACGAACAGGGCCCGCGCCCGGGTGGACGCGAGGGTCTGCACCGCACCCGCGGTGGGTGCGTGGCCGCGGAAGACGGTTCCATCGAGATCCAGCAGCAGGCAATCGTGCTGAGCGGCAAGGCTTGTCACGCGACCCCGGTCACCTCAGGCCAGCTCGCCGACACGGTCCTCGGCATCGGTGACGCCCTCGACGTCCGCCGCGGCGGCATGGAGGAACCACTGCAGCGCCTCGTCGGCGCGGTCCAATGCCAGCAACGTGTCGGCGTAGGCGTAGAACAGCCGGGCGGCCGTCGAGCCGGTCCGCGACGGGTCCGGTGCCGGGCTGGAGAGCACCGCCAGGGCCTGATCGAGGTGACCGAGGTCGGCGCGGGCGCCGGCGGCCACGATCCGCATCTCGTCGGCGTCGTCGCCGCTCAGGCTCGCCGCTTCGGGGCCGCGCGCCAACTCGATGGCACGCTCGGGCCGTCCGACCCCGCGCTCGCAGTCGGCGATCAGCGGCAATAGCTGCGATTTGGAGCCCATCCGCCGGGCCGCCCGGAATTCAGCCAGCGCCTGCGCCCAGTCGCCGCAGTGGTAGGCGGCGATGCCGACGGCTTCGCGGATCGCTGCGATGCGCCCGGAGCGGGTGCGGGCAGCCTGGGCATGCGCCAGCGCGGCCTCGGGATCGGACTCCATCAGCTCACCGGCCGCCACGAGGTGGCGCGCCACGGTGTCGGCGGTGGCCTTGTCCAGGGTGAAGAGTTCGGCCCGGATATCCGGGGCGAGCTGTTTGGCCTCGATGGTGGACGGGATCGCCGGCCCGGCGGGTGAACTCTGTTCACGTGCGGAGCCAGGTGCGGCTCCGGTCACATGGTGCGGCTGCGACTGCCGGGCACGTCCCGGCCCCGAGCGCCGCGGGGCCGACGTGCCCCGGCGATCGCGTCGATCATTAGGCCCGCCGGCATCGAATTTCCTGTCGTCGGCCATCGGCTAGAAGGATACG
Organism: Mycobacterium sp.; assembly: GCA_041303735.1. Taxonomy (GTDB): domain Bacteria; phylum Actinomycetota; class Actinomycetes; order Mycobacteriales; family Mycobacteriaceae; genus Mycobacterium. The sequence goes on along the minus strand of JBFYOQ010000166.1, from coordinate 182 downwards.
CCGCGGCAGCGCCGGATTCACAATTGCGCAATTGAGTTCGGCGGCACAGACTGAATCAGAATAAATGGAAATACCCCCCGGATTTCTCCGGGGGGTATTTCGTTAATGTGTGTTCGGCGGTGTCCTACTTTTCCACCCTGTTGGGTAGTATCATCGGCGCTGGCTGGCTTAGCTTCCGGGTT
>JBFYOQ010000165.1:0-7409 GCA_041303735.1 Mycobacterium sp. | reverse complement strand
AGCCCGGCGGCAACCAGGGCAGGGGCGGGTTGGTGCCCTGCGGGCGGTCCAGCAGCGGGCTGAACTCGTCGATGAAGGTGCCCGCGGGGGTGATCATGAAGCCCACCTCGTCGCGGCTGTTGACGCAGGCCACCACGCCGGCGCCGTCGACCCCGCAGCTGATCTCCCGGAAGCTCAGCCGGGTGTTGGCCGGCAACGCCTTGGCCTCACCGGCCGAGGAGAACAGCGGCCGGTCGGTGGTCGAGAACACCGGCGCCCCGGCGGGCCCGGCGCTGATGAGATTGGCACCGTCCGGTGCGCCGGGCAGCGGCCCGCTGCAGCCGTAACTGGCGTCCTGCTTATTGATCACACAGGTGACCCCGCCCGGACCGGAGAAGGCGTACCAGTTGCCGGCCATGACGGTGTAGTCCACCGGACTGATGGGTGTGAAGGCGGTCACATTCGGCATCGGTGGCTGCGGCGGCGGGTCCGGTTGGGACCATGCCAGAACGGGTGTCGCTGTACCAGCAGCAACAAGTGCCACACCAGTCGACACCAGACACCGAAGGAACATCACATAACGGTACCAACCACAGCCGATTGGGGACCCTTGCGTTTGAATTGGCGCGGTATGACCTAAGCTAAGACCATCCTTCAGAAAGCCTGAGAAACCCCCGATTTAGGTGTCCACGATGGAACGGCGAATCAAGCCCGTAGCGCGCGCAGGCGCGACGGCGATCGTTGCTGCCACCGGGCTGATGCTGCTGGCCTCCACGGGGCAGACCCCTTCAGGTTTTGTCCCGGCCGCCCTGGGCGGCCCGCTGGGCCTCTTCGACGGCCCCCCCGACAGCATGAGTGACGTGCTGTCCATCGGTGACGGCGCTGTCGACGCCAACGACCTGGCTGCTCTGTTGAAGACCACCGGCCCCTCGGCGGTGCCGGCCGGTCCGGTGCAGGCCGCGTCCCCCATGACCGCGGCCAACGCCGCCGCACTGGCTCTGCTACCGCCGGCGATCGACCCGGTCAGCGCACCGACGGCCAAACAGTCCCTGGACCTCAAGCCGGTTCTGGACGGCCAGGGCCGGGTGGACTGCAGTAAGGCGGTCAGCTGCGTCGTTGATCCGTCCACCAACACCACGACGGTGACCTTCGCCGATGGTGTGGTCGCGGTGGTGCAGAAGATCAACGACCTGACGCTGGTCGCCTACAAGACCCTGGGTGACGTCTTCGAAGGCATCATCCCGCAGGGCCTCCCGGCGCTGCCCGCCGCGGCGGTCCCCGCCCCGGTGATCTCCGCCGGACCGGCGACGGTTCCCGATCTGGATCCCGCTCCCACGCTCTCGGCCCGCCCGGACACCCAGTCCCCGAACGCCCAGTCCCCGAGCATCAAGCCCGAGTCGTCGGTCGAGGCCGGTCCGGTTGCGCCGTCGGCTCCGACCGCTCCGGATCTCAGTGCCAGCGATGTGCGTCCGACGCTGACGATCTCCAAGCCCCCGGTGGACTTCGACGCCCCGACCACCGGTGGCGGCTCGAAGGACGACACGCCCGGATCCCCGGGCGGGGCCCTGGACACGGTCAAGGGCGCGGTCGGATCCGTCGTCGACGCAGTCACCGACGCGGTGAAGTCAATCGGCCCGGGTGCGGCGACCAGCGAATCAGGCCCCGCCGGCTCGCCGGCTGACAAGCCCGCCGAATAAGCGTCTTCGCGGCGGGTCTCGCAGGCGCTTAACCGCCCGCGTTGCCGGCCATTTTCTCCAACCGCGCGATGCGGTCTTCCATCGGCGGATGCGTCGAGAAAAGCTTGCTCATCCGCTCACCGGACCGGAACGGACTGGCGATCATCAGGTGCGCCTGATCGGCGATCTGCGGGGCCGGCGGCAGCGGGGCCTGCTCGACGCCGCCGCTGATCTTCCGCAGCGCCGAGGCCAATGCCAGCGGATCGCCGGAGAGTTGCGCACCGGACTCGTCGGCCTGGTACTCCCGTGAGCGTGACACCGCCATCCGGATCACCGTCGCGGCCATCGGGGCGAGCAGCGAAACCAGCAGCAGCGCAATCGGGTTCGCCCCACCCCCGCCGTTCTGACGGTTGCCGCCGAAGGCGCCGGCGAACATGGCCATCTGGGCCAGACCGGTGACCACCGACGCCAAAGCGCCCGCCACGCACGAGATCAGGATGTCCCGGTTGTAGACATGGGAGAGTTCGTGGCCCAGCACGGCGCGCAACTCACGCTCGCTGAGCAGTTCGAGGATTCCGGTGGTGCAGCACACCGCCGCGTTGCGCGGGTTGCGGCCGGTGGCAAAAGCGTTCGGGTTGGCGGTGTCGCTGATGTAGAGCCGCGGCATCGGCTGGTGCGCCGCAGTGGCCAGTTCGCGCACCATCGCGTAGATCTGCGGAGCCTGCACCTCGGTGATCGGCTGGGCCTTCATGGCCCGCAGCGCCAGTTTGTCGCTGTTGAAGTAGACGTAGATGTTCATGCCGACCGCCATCAGCACCGACAGCCACAGGATGGAGCGGTTGCCGAACAGCGAGCCGAGGAAGACGATCAGCGCCGACATAGCGACGAGCAGCACGAACGTCTTCAGCCGGTTGGCGGTCGGGTGCCAGGTCATGTCTGAGAGCCTCCTACGAGCGGGTCTTCGGCAGAGTAACGCCTCGCGCAGTGGTTGAGTTCCGCTTGAGGCTAACCGTGCCGGTTAACCGTGTAGTCCACCAGCGAAGCCAGCGCGCGTCGGCCCGGCACGTCGGGCAGCCCCTCCAACTCCGCGCGGGCGGTGTCGGCGTACTGCTCGACCGTTGCCTTCGCCGCGGCGATCCCACCGGATTTGCGCAGCAGGCCCAGCGCCTCGGCCACCAGTGCGTCGTCCTCCACCGGCCCCCTGAGCAGTTCTCGCAACCGGTCGGCGTCCGGGCCGGTCTCGCGCAGCGCGTAGAGCACCGGCAGTGTGTGCACGCCCTCGCGCAGGTCGGTGCCGGGCAGCTTGCCGGACTCGTCGGGATCGCTGTCGATGTCGATGATGTCGTCGGAGATCTGGAAGGCCGTTCCCACGATGCTGCCGAGCCGCGCGAGCTTCTCCACCTGGTCGTCGGAGGCGCCGGAGAAGGTGGCGCCGAGGCGTCCGGCGGCGGCGATCAGGCACGCCGTCTTCTCCCCCACCACCTTCAGGTAGTGCTCCACGGCATCGGTGTCCGCGGCGGTGCCCTTGGTCTCCCGCATCTGGCCGGTGACCAACAGGGCGAATGTCTCGGCGATGATGCGTACCGCATCCGGGCCCAACTCGGCCACCAGCCGCGACGCCGTCGCGAACAGGTAGTCACCGGCGAGGATCGCAATGTTGTTGCCCCAGCGGGCATTTGCCGAGGGTCCACCGCGGCGAACCTGCGCCTCGTCCATCACGTCGTCGTGGTAGAGCGTGGCGAGGTGGACCAGTTCGATCACCGCGCCGGCCACCGTGACCTGCGGGGAGTCCGGTTCGGGGCCGACGCTGGCGCTGAGCACGGTGAACAGCGGACGGAACCGCTTGCCGCCCGCCTCGAACAGATGCAGCACGGCCTCGGTCATCAACTCGTCGCCGCCGCTCAGTTCGGCGGAGATCAGGTCTTCCATGCGGGCCACCGCGTCACGCGCGCTCTGAGCGAAGGCGGGGTCGCCGAAGTCGACCCCCGCTACCACGCTGGCCGGTGTGCGCACCTTGCCAACATACTGGTAGCGGTGAGCACCATTTCCGCTGAGGTCGTTGTGGTCGGTGCCGGGCCATCAGGCTCGGCGGCCGCGGTGTGGGCGGCCCGCGCCGGCCATGAGGTGCTGGTGATCGACGCCGCGGAATTCCCCCGCGACAAGGCGTGCGGCGACGGCCTGACGCCGCGCGCGGTGGTCGAACTGCAGCGCCTGGGCCTGGGCGATTGGCTCGACGGCCGGATCCGTCACCACGGGCTGCGGCTGGCGGGTTTCGGGGCGCGCGTCGAGGTGCCCTGGGGCTCGCCGTCCTTGCCGCCGGTGAGCTCGGCGGTGCCGCGCACCGAACTCGACGACCGCATCCGCAAGGCCGCCGAGGACGCCGGGGCCGGCATGCTGCTGGGCTGCAAATGCGTCGATGTGGTGCGCGATTCGAGTGGCCGGGTGTCTCAGCTGGTGCTCGATGACGGCCGGCGGGTGAGCTGCCGGTGGCTGATCGTGGCCGACGGGGCGCGTTCACCGCTGGGTCGGGTGCTGGGCCGGCAGTGGCATCAGGACACCGTGTACGGGGTCGCGGCGCGGGGTTACCTTGCCTCGCCGCGGTCCTCGGAGCCGTGGATCTCCACCGACCTCGAACTGCGGTCGGTGCAGGGACAGGTGCTGCCCGGCTACGGCTGGATCTTCCCGTTGGGCAACGGCGAGGTGAACATCGGCGTGGGCGCGCTGGCCACTGCGCGGCGGCCCGCTGATGTGGCCCTGCGGCCGCTGATCCGCCGCTACGCCGAACTCAAGGCACCCGGGTGGGGCTTCGACGGTGCACCGCGCGCGGTGTCCTCGGCGCTGCTGCCGATGGGGGCGGCGGTCTCGGGCGTGGCGGGGGCCAACTGGATGCTCGTCGGCGACGCGGCGGCCTGCGTGAACCCGCTCAACGGCGAGGGCATCGACTACGGCCTGGAGACCGGGCGGCTGGCCGCGGAGATGCTCGGGTTCCCCGATCTGGAGCGGGCGTGGCCGGCGCTGCTGCAGTCGCACTACGGGCGCGGCTTCTCGGTGGCGCGTCGGCTGGCATTGCTGCTGACGCTGCCGCGGTTCCTGCCGCTGACCGGTCCGGTAGCGATGCGCTCGGCGACGATCATGGGCGTCGCGGTGCGGGTGATGGGCAACCTGGTAACCGAGGAGGACACCGACTGGGTGGCCCGGGTGTGGCGCCGCGCCGGTGCGGGGTCGCGTCGGCTCGATAGGCGCAAACCCTTCTCCTGAGGCGATTTCGGCGCGGTTTCGTGCGCTGGGCGCAGTGCGCTGGGCGCAGGTTTGCGCGCCGAAATCGCTAGGGGATGGGTGTGACGGCGGCGTGCAGGGCGACGATCCCGCCGGTGAGGTTGCGCCAGCGCACCTGCGACCAGCCGGCCTCGGCGATGCGCTCGGCCAGCGCGGCCTGATCGGGCCAGGCCCGGATGGACTCGGCGAGGTACTCGTAGGCCTCGGGGTTGCTTGACACCGCCCGTGCCACCCGCGGCAGTGCCCGCATCAGGTACCCCTTGTAGACGCCGGCGAACACCGGCACGGTGGGCGTGGAGAACTCGCACACCACCAACCGCCCGCCCGGCCGGGTGACCCGTGCCATCTCGCGCAGGCCGGCGGTGAAGTCGACCACATTGCGCAACCCGAAGCTGATGGTGACCGCATCGAAGGCGTCGTCGCCGAACGGCAACCGGGTGGCGTCGGCGGCCACCTTGGGCACCGGCCGCGCGGCGCCGGCGTGCAGCATGCCGACCGAGAAGTCCGCCGCCAGGCACCACGCTCCCGAGCGGGCCAACTCCACCGTCGACACCGAGGTGCCGGCGGCGAGGTCGAGCACGGATTCGCCGGGACGCAACCCCAGTGCCTCGCGGGTCGCGCGCCGCCAGGCGCGGTCCTGGCCCGCCGAGAGCACGGTGTTGGTGATGTCGTAGCGGCGGGCCACCGCATCGAACATCGACGCGACGTCGCGGGGGTCCTTGTCCAGGGACGCGCGGCGCGCGGGCCCGACGTTCGCTTGGCTCACAGGCCCGATGTTCGCTCCGCTCACAGGCCCGACGTTCGCTTGGCTCACAGGCCCGACGCTACCGGCGCGCTCGGGCGCGGCGCTGACAGGCGGTTCTCCAGCCGCACCAGCACAGCCAGCAGCGTCGCGCCCACCAGAGCGCCGACCACCGCGATAGACGCCGCCGGGACGATGGCCAGCAGCGCATTGCGGTCCTTGACCCGGACCAGGTTGGGGTTGTTGCGGTCGTACTCGACGTAGATGCGCATGCCGTCGGCCAGCTCCGAGGGATAGAGCACACCGAGTTCGGGACGATAGGTCACCCGGTCGGGAGTGACGAACTCGATGGTGGAGCGCCGCGGCCCCGCTGAGAGCACCCCGGCCTCCGCGGTGCCGATATGTAATTCGATCTGCCGGTCGTTACGCCAGGCGCCGGCCACCAGCAGTACCGCCTGCAGGGCGAGGATGCCCATGACGAGCCACACGGCGACCTTGGCCCACCGCAGCACCTTGCGTTCGGCGGTATCGGTCAGCCCGGGGTTGCGCCGGGGCAGCGCCGCGGCGATCCGGCGGCCCAGCACCTTCGCGAGCCGGTCGATCACAGGGCCCCCCGGATCGCGGCGTGCAACTGCCGCAGGGTCGAGCGGTCGGCTTTCACCTCCAGCACGCGGATGCCGTCGTGGGGTTCGCCGAGCGCATGGGAGAGTTCGCCGACTTCGATCTGGCGGGCCTCGACGTGATAGGCGCGGCAGAGCGCACCCACGTCGACGTCATGCGGGGTGCCGAAGATCCGCGACGACACATCGGCGAAGCGCGGGTCACCCTGCTCGAGCAGTTCGAAGATGCCGCCGCCGTTGTCGTTGGACACCACGATGGTGAGGTTGCGCGGGGTGGGCTCGGTGGGGCCGATCAGCAGGCCGGATGCGTCGTGCACGAATGTCAGATCGCCCAGCAGTGCGACGGTGCGGCCGGGATCGTGGGCCAGGGCGGCGCCGATGGCGGTCGAGACCGTGCCGTCGATACCGGCCACGCCCCGGTTGGAGCGCACCGTGATGCCCTCGACGTTCAGGCCGACGAGGGCGGCGTCGCGCACCGGGTTGGAGGCGCCGAGCACCAACTGGTCCCCCGGGCGCAGCGCATCGGCCACCGCCGCGGCCACGTGCAGACCCGTGCCCAGGGGGTGGGCGGCCAACTGGTCGCGCACCGCCGCGTTGACGCGGGCGTTGGCCTCGGCGCACCGGCGCAGCCACTGCTCGTCGGGCTCGCCGGTGGTCTGGACCCGGGTTCCGGTGGCCGTCGAGTTACCGGACACGTCCGGCCAGCGCGGCCCGGTGGTCAGCGCGTAGACGGCCACGGCCGGGTCGGCAAGCAGTGCCGAGACCGGACGGTGCAGCGTCGGCCGGCCTGCCATGATCACCTGCTTCGGCATGAGCAGCGGCAGCGCCCACGGGTGCAGCGGGTTGCGGGCGTGCGGGGCGGTGGGCTCGGCGACGGTGGGCAGGTGGGCCAGATTGGGGTGAACGCCCGCGCCGTGGCCGGCAATGACGACGGTGTCCGGTGTGAGGTCGATGTCCAACGGTTCATCGAAGCTCACCGGTGGGGTGTAGGTCCACGGCTTGCCGTCCGGGCGGCCGGGCGGGAAGTCATCCGGCGACGAATCCGGTTCGGGCACAAGCGGTTCGCGCAGCGGGATGTCGAACTGCACCGGCCCGGCGTTGGCGCTGCGGGTGCCG
>JBFYOQ010000164.1:0-2721 GCA_041303735.1 Mycobacterium sp. | reverse complement strand
ACGGGCGGCAGTCAGCGGTGGCCGGTCGCCGGGAACATCTGCAGCGAATGTTCGAGCTGCGCAATTTCGGCCCGGAGAAGGTGGCCGACGCGATCCTGTCCGCGGTGCGCAAGAACAAGCCCGTCCGGCCGGTCACGCCGGAGGCCTATCTGCTCTACGGGGCGTCGCGGATCGCACCGCAGGCGCTGCGCAGCACCGCACGCGGAAAGGTGTTGTAGCGCTCACCCGTTCTTAGCGATGTCTTCCAGGGCGGCGAACAGTGTGCGCACTGGAACCCCGGTTCCGCCCTTGGGGGTGTAACCCCACGGCCCGCTGGTGTTGTAGGCCGGCCCGGCGATGTCGATATGGGCCCATTGCACGCCCTCGGCGACGAACTCCCGGAGGAACACACCGGCCACCAGCATGCCCGCGAAGCGCTGCGAGCTGATGTTGGCGAGATCGGCGACCGTCGACTTCAGATCCTCCTTGAGCTCGTCGGGCAGCGGCATCGGCCAGCCGTTCTCGCCCTCGCGCTGGGAGAGTGCGGCCACCCGGTCGCGGAACTCGTCGCTGCCCATCACACCGGGGATGCGCGCGCCGAGCGCGACGGTCTGCGCACCGGTCAGCGTCGAGCACTCGATCAGGTAGTCCGGGGAGTCCTCACACGCCCGCACGATCGCGTCGGCCAGGATCAGCCGGCCCTCGGCGTCGGTGTTGAGCACCTCGACGGTGATTCCGCCGTACTGCGTCAGCACGTCACCGGGCCGTTGTGCGGTGGCCGAGGGCATGTTCTCGGCGATCGGCACGGTGGCGATCACGTCGATCGGCAGGTTCTCGCCGGCGACGAGCAGCATCGTCGCGATCACCGCTGCCGCTCCCGCCATGTCGGAGGTCATGTGGTGCATCTGCGCGGCCGGCTTGATCGAGATACCGCCGGTGTCGAAAGTGATGCCCTTGCCGATCAGCGCGACCGCGGGTGCTTTACCTCTGCGGCCCTTTCCGCCGCGGTGCACCATCCGCACCAGTCGCGGCGGATTCACCGAACCCTGGCCCACGCCGACGATCCCGCCGTAGCCGCCCTTGGCCAACGCCTTCTCGTCGAGCACCTGCACGCTCAGGCCGGCCGCGGTGCCCAACGCCTTGGCGCGCTTGGCCAATTCATCGGGGTGCAGGTGGCTCGGCGGGGTGTTGACGAGGTCACGGGCGGTCGCGACGGCCGATGCGATCGCCGCGGCGCGGGCGGTGGCCGGCTTCGCGCCGGCGGCGGTGCTCAACGCGGTGATCGCCGACAGGGCGGGCTCGGTGGGTGCGGTTTTGGCGCTGCGGAACTCGTGCATCTGATAGGCGCCCAGGATCAAGCCCGTGACCGCGGCTTCGAGATGCAGGTCCGACAGCGTGGTGATCACCGATTTCACGCCGTGCAGCGAACGGGACGCCGCGCCGGCGGCGCGGCGGATCGTCTCGGCCGGCCACTCCTCGCGTGCGGCACCCAGTCCGACCGCCAGGACGCTGCCGACCGGAAGCGACGGGATGTGCAGCCTGGTGACCTGCTCGATGCCGGCCTTGGCGCCCAGGGCGGTCAGCGCGGTCTCGATGTCCCGGACCGCTTCGGCGTCGAGGAACTGACCGCCCAGCACCACGGACGTGCCGTCGTCGTCGCAGACGCCCACGATCAGAACAGCACCGGACCGTCGCTTGGGCAGGGAAGCGGCGACGGTGACGGTGGGGGCTTGATAACCGGGTTGGGTGCTCACCAGCGTCACCCTAGTGCGGCGGTTCCACCGGTCAACATCGGCTAACCGGCGGCTATAGACTCCCCCTTATGTCTTCGGCTCCGCCCACGTTCACCGTGCAGCGCAGCGCACATCCGGCGACTGCGGCCCGCCGGGCCGAGATCCTGGTTGACCCCGGTTTCGGCCGCTACTGCACAGACCACATGGTCTCGGTGCTCTACACGGGCGAGCGGGGCTGGCACGACGCGACGGTGCTGCCGTACGGACCGATCGAGCTCGACCCGTCGGCGATCGTTCTGCACTACGCCCAGGAGGTGTTCGAAGGCCTGAAGGCTTATCGATGGGCCGACGGGTCCATCGTGTCGTTCCGCCCGGAGGCCAACGCGGCCCGGCTGCGGACCTCGTGCCGTCGGCTGGCCATCCCGGAACTGCCCGACGAGATTTTCCTCGAGTCACTGCGGCAGTTGATCGCGGTGGACCACGAATGGGTGCCCGCCGCGGGGGGAGAGCAATCCCTGTATCTGCGGCCGTTCATCATCGCGACCGAGCCGGGGCTGGGCGTGCGGCCCTCGGCGGACTACCGCTACCTCGTGATCGCCTCCCCGGCCGGCGCCTATTTCAAGGGCGGTATCAAACCGGTCAGCGTGTGGCTGTCCACCGAATACGTGCGCGCCAGCCCGGGTGGCACCGGCGCGGCCAAATTCGGCGGCAACTACGCAGCCTCGCTGCTGGCCCAGTCCGAGGCGACTTCGCACGGCTGCGATCAGGTGGTGTGGCTGGACGCCATCGAACGCCGCTACGTCGAGGAGATGGGCGGGATGAACCTGTTCTTCGTGTTCGGCAGCGGCGGGTCGGCGCGGCTGGTCACTCCGGAGCTCAGTGGCTCGCTGCTGCCCGGCATCACCCGGGATTCGCTGCTGCAACTCGCCGGCGACGCGGGTTACGCCGTCGAGGAGCGCAAGATCGACGTGGAGGAGTGGCGCAAAGGCGTGGCGGCCGGAGAGATCAC
>JBFYOQ010000163.1:0-12074 GCA_041303735.1 Mycobacterium sp. | reverse complement strand
CGCCAGGCCGGTGTCGTCACCGACCGGCTTGGCGGCCGCCCGGCACAGTTTGATGCCGTTGTAGGCCGCCGGGTTGTGGCTGGCGGTGAACATCGCGCCCGGGCAGTCGAGGAAACCGGAGGCGAAGTACAACTCGTCGGTGGAGGCCAGCCCGATGCGGATCACGTCGAGGCCCTGCGCCATGACACCGTCGGCGAACGCGGCCGTCAGCGCCGGCGAGCTCATCCGCATGTCGTGACCGACGACCACCTGCGTCGCGCCGGCGCCCTCGTCGCGGACCAACCGTGCGAAGGACGCGCCGACATCGACGACGAACGCCTCGTCGATCTCCGAACCGACCAGGCCGCGCACGTCGTACGCCTTGATCACGCGGCGCACAAGGTCAGCTGGCCAGGGCATGGAACTCAGCCTAGCGGCCGGGCACCGGTCACTCCCCGGGGTCGGGCAGGACGCGAAGGTGACCGCGGCGGCGCCCATTGGCCACCGGCCGCTGTCCGGCGACGGCGTGCGCGGCACCGTGGCCTGATGAGGAACGGTCGGAGGTGAACCCCGTGACCGGCGGACTGGGCATCACCCGGCCTTCGCGCACCGCGTCGGCCAGGGCCACGAGGTCGTCCTCGTCGGGGTTGATCGGTAGCGGCGCGGCATGGCGCATCAGATCCCAGCCGCGGGGGGCGGTGATCCGGCTGGCGTGCCCGAGGCACAGATCCCAGGAGTGCGGTTCGCGGACGGTCGCCATCGGACCCACCACCGCGGTGGAGTCGGAATAGACGTACGTCAGCGTCGCCACCGCGAAGTGGGGGCACCCTGGACGGCTGCAGCGGCGGGGAACATTCACGTTCGGGAGGCTATCCCGGGCAAATCGGTGTGACACGACGGACACGCGCGGCCCGGTGGGGGCCGATTCCCAACCGTTACGATCTTGTATTCATGGCTGATTCGCACGGTGCCCGTTCGAGCGGCGCCCGGCGCGGCGGCGGCGGCGGAGGTTCGCGACGCGGCCGGGAGATGCGGGGCCCGCTGCTTCCTTCCACCGTTCCGGGCTGGCGCAGCCGCGCCGAGCGATTCGATATGGCGGTGCTGGAGGCCTACGAACCGATCGAGCGGCGATGGCAGCAGCGGCTGACCGGACTCGACGTGGCCGTGGACGAGATTCCCCGGATCTCGCCCAAGGATCCCGACAGCGTGCAGTGGCCGCCGGAGGTGGTGGCCGATGGCCCCATTGCTCTGGCGAGATTGATTCCGGCGGGGGTGGACGTTCGGGGGGAGGCCACCCGGGCGCGGATCGTGGTGTTCCGCAAGCCGATCGAGCGGCGAGCCAAGGATTCCGACGATCTCACCGATCTGCTGCACGAGATCCTGGTGGCACAGGTCGCCACCTATCTCGGTGTCGAGCCGTCGGTGATCGACCCGAGCCTCGAGGACGAAGACTGAAAAGAGGGTTGTAGAGAGGAATGAAGCGCTAGATGATGCCGCGCTTGAGGCGCCGGCGTTCCCGCTCGGACAACCCGCCCCAGATGCCGAAGCGCTCATCGTTGGCCAGCGCGTACTCCAGGCATTCGTCCTTGACCTGGCAGCCCTGGCAGATCCGCTTGGCCTCGCGGGTCGAGCCGCCCTTCTCCGGGAAGAATGCCTCGGGGTCGGTCTGCGCGCACAGCGCGAGTTCCTGCCAGAGATCGTCGGCGGGGGTGAGCATTCCGTCGCCCAACTCTGGGCGATCACCAAAATCGGGCACCAGCGACAAATGCGCGCGCGCCGAATCCTCTAAAGAGTTTGCTGTAGCGATTCCGATGTGCGGCCCGCCCATCGCGCCGAGAAAATGCTCATAGGACATGTCCGCCCTCCTTCACCTGTTTAACGTTCCCGGTCTCTAACGGCCTGTTTGGTTATTCGAACATATGGTCGAATCACGGTCTCCGGCACCGAAATCGGCAGGTTGACGCGAAATGACACTGGTGTGATTAGACATTGCTGCTCTGCCCGGGTCAAGCCATTGACCGAAATTCATTACCAGTTCTTTGCACGTTTCCGGCGTGTCGCAACCCGTGTGTGTCGTGCAAGTGACTATCGCGTGACCGCATGCGAGCCCACACCGGGTGTGCGCCTAGTGTCCATCGGTGTGAAAGTCACCGCTGTGGTGGGGGGAATCGGAGGAGCCCGTTTCCTGCTGGGTGTTCAGCATCTGCTGGGCCTGGGGCAGTTTGAATCCGAGTCCGACCCCGAGTCCCCCACTGCGCCCGCGCCGCACCAACTCACCGCGGTGGTCAACGTCGGCGACGACGCCTGGATGTTCGGTGTTCGGATCTGCCCCGACCTCGACACCTGCATGTACACCCTCGGCGGTGGCATCGACCCGGACCGCGGTTGGGGACACTGCGACGAAACCTGGCATGCCAAGGAGGAATTGGCCGCCTACGGCGTGCAGCCCGACTGGTTCGGCCTCGGCGACCGCGACCTGGCCACCCATCTGGTGCGCAGCCAGATGCTGCGCGCGGGGTATCCGCTGTCCGCGGTGACCGAGGCGCTGTGTGCCCGGTGGACGCCCGGCGCGACGCTGCTGCCGGCCAGCGACGACCGCTGCGAGACCCATGTGGTGGTCACCGATCCCGAGACCGGTGACCGCAAGGCGATTCACTTCCAGGAGTGGTGGGTGCGCTACCGGGCGAAGATCCCCACCCACAGTTTCGCGTTCGTGGGATCGGAGAAGGCCACCGCCGGACCCGGCGTCGTCGACGCGATCGCCGACGCCGACGTCGTCATCCTCGCCCCGTCGAACCCGGTGGTCAGCATCGGCGCCACCCTCGCCGTCGGCGGTATCCGAGCGGCACTGCGGTCCACCAGCGCCCCGGTCATCGGGTACTCCCCCATCGTCGACGGAAAGCCGCTGCGCGGCATGGCCGACGAATGCCTGTCGGTGATCGGTGTGGAGACCACCTCACAGGCGGTCGGCCGGCACTACGGGGCGCGCTCTGCGACCGGACTGCTGGACTACTGGCTGGTGCACGAAGGCGACAGCGCCGAGATCCCCGGCGTCACCGTCGCCTCCATTCCGCTGCTGATGTCGGACCCGAAGACCACCGCCGAGATGGTGCGCGCCGGACTGGAGCTGGCCGGGGTGTCGCCATGACCGAGCACGGTTCAGCCGCACCCGTCGAAATCCTTCCGGTGAGCGGCCTGGCCGAGTTCCGGCCTGGCGATGATCTGGCCGCGGCGATCGCCTCGGCCGCACCCTGGCTGCGCGACGGCGACGTCGTGGTGATCACCAGCAAGGTGGTATCCAAGTGCGAGGGACGCATCGTCGCCGCGCCGTCGGATCCCGACGAGCGGGATGCCCTGCGCCGCAAGCTGATCGACGAGGAGGCGGTGCGGGTGCTCGCGCGCAAGGGGCGCACGCTGATCACCGAGAACCGCCAGGGTCTGGTGCAGGCAGCCGCCGGGGTGGACGGATCCAACGTCGCCGCCGCCGAACTGGCCCTGCTGCCACTCGATCCCGACGCCAGCGCCGCGCGGCTGCGCTCGGCCCTGCGGCAGCACCCGGGTGCGGATGTCGGGGTGGTGATCACCGACACCATGGGCCGGGCCTGGCGCAACGGCCAGACCGACGCGGCCATCGGCTCGGCCGGAATCCCGGTGCTGCACGGCTACGCCGGGGCGCGCGACGCACACGGCAATGAACTGCTGGTCACCGAAGTGGCCGTCGCCGACGAGATCGCCGCCGCGGCCGATCTGGTGAAGGGCAAGCTGACCGGCGTACCGGTGGCGGTGGTCCGCGGACTGACGCTGCGAGATGACGGCTCCACCGCGGCGCGGCTGGTGCGCACCGGTACCGACGACCTGTTCTGGCTGGGCACCGCCGAGGCCATCGACCTCGGCCGCCGGCAGGCCCAGTTGCTGCGGCGCTCGGTGCGCCACTTCGCACCCGACGCGGTGGACCCCGCACTGATCTCCTCGGCCGTCGCCGAGGCGCTCACCGCGCCGGCCCCGCACCACACCCGCCCGGTCCGGTTCGCCTGGCTGGCCGACCACGGCCGGCGTATCGAGCTACTGGATCGGATGAAGGACGCCTGGCGGGCCGACCTGGCCTCCGACGGCCGGGCGCCCGAGTCGATCGAGCGCCGGGTGGCGCGCGGGCAGATCCTCTACGACGCACCGGAGGTGGTGATCCCGTTCATGGTGCCCGAGGGTGCGCACCACTACCCCGACGCGCAGCGCAGCGCCGCCGAGCACACCATGTTCACCGTCGCCGCCGGTGCGGCGGTGCAGGGGCTGCTGGTGGCACTCGCGGTGCGCGGAGTGGGCAGCTGCTGGATCGGTTCCACCATCTTCGCCCCTGCGCTGGTGCGCCGGATACTGGAGTTGCCGCAGGACTGGGAACCGTTGGGCGCCATAGCGATCGGCTACCCGGTCGATCACGCCGGGGAACCGCCCACGCCGCGCGATCCCGCCCCGACCGGTGATCGCCTGGTGCGCCGGTGAGCACCCTGCACGACTCCGCGGTCGCCCTACTCACCGACTGGCAGGCACCCGACCCCGGCCAGGATGCGCTACGGCATGCGGTGCTGGCGTTTCTGTCGGCCCGGCCGGATGGCTGCCTGCGCGCGTGCGTTCCCGGCCACGTCACCGCCTCGGCACTGGTTATCGACTCAGGCGCGCAGCAGGTGCTGCTGACCCTGCACCCGCGGTTCGGCCGCTGGCTGCAGACCGGCGGGCACTGCGAGGACTCCGACGCCGATATCACCGCCGCCGCACTGCGCGAGGCCACCGAGGAGTCCGGCATCACCGGTCTGCGGATGGACACCGAACTGGCCGCGGTGCACGTCCACCCGGTGACCTGCTCGCTGGGGGTGCCGACCCGCCACCTCGATCTGCAGTTCATCGCCCACGCCCCCGCCGGGGCGGAGGCGGTGATCAGCTCCGAGTCGTTGGACCTGCGCTGGTTCCCGCTCGACGATCTGCCTGACGGCATCGACGCCGGACTGGCGGCGCTGATCGCCGCGGCTGCGCGCCGCTTCGCCTAGCGCTACACATCACTGGAGTAGCGGATCCCGCAGTCCGGGATAGCCACCCCGGGCCAGACCCGGGCACCGCGCAGCAGTTCGCAGCGCGCCCCGATGTCGGCGCCGTCGCCGATCACACCGTCGCGGATCAGCGCGCGCGGGCCGATGCGGACGCCGAAGCCGATGATCGACCGTTCCACCACCGACCCCGCCTCGATGCGGGCGCCGTCGAACACCACCGCGCCGTCCAGGCGCACCCCGGGCCCGATCTCCGCGCCGCGGCCCACCACGGTGCCGCCGATGAGCACCGCGCCCGGAGCCACCGATGCACCGTCGTGCACGAGACTCTCGCCGCGCTTGCCGCCGAGGGCGGGTGACGGGGCGATACCGCGCACCAGATCCGAGGAGCCGCGGACGAAGTCGTCCGGGGTGCCCATATCGCGCCAGTAACTGGAGTCGACGTACCCGCACACCTTCGCACCGTCAGCCAGCAGGGCCGGGAAGACCTCGCGTTCCACCGACACCTCGCGTCCGCGCGGGATGAGGTCGATGACGGCGCGCGTGAAGATGTAGGTGCCGGCGTTGATCTGGTCGGTGGGTGGATCCTCGGTCTTCTCCAGGAACGCCAGCACGTTGCCGTCGGCGTCGGTGGGGACCGAGCCGAACGCCCGTGGATCGCTGACCCGGACCAGATGCAGCGTCACGTCGGCGTCGCGCTCCCTGTGGGTGTCGAGCATCGCGCCCAGATCCGCCCCTGAGAGAACGTCACCGTTGAACCCCATCACGGTGTCGTGGCGCAGATGCGATGCGACGTTGGCGATTCCGCCGCCGGTACCCAGCGGCTGCTCCTCGGTGACGTACTCGATCTGCAGGCCCAGTTTCGCCCCGTCGCCGAACTCCTCGGAGAAGGTGTCGGACTTGTACGAGGTGCCGAGGATGACGTGTTCGATCCCGGCTTCGGCGATCCGGGACAGCAGATGGGTCAGGAACGGCAGGCCGGCGGTGGGCAGCATGGGCTTGGGCGCCGACAGCGTCAGCGGCCGCAGCCGGGTGCCCTTGCCGCCAACGAGCACGACGGCGTCCACGCATGCGGGATCGATCATCGCGGGGTTATTGGTCATCGGGAGCCCTTCGCCAGTTCGCGGCGCGACTTGCGCACCGCCGCACGGGAGCGCACCCGCAGCGCGCCCTTCATCGTCCACCTCAGCGGCGCCTGCCACCACCCGGTGTGACGATCGGATAGATAGATGTAGGTGCTCTCGTGGTGCGCGCGCAGATTGCGGGCCGGATCCCGTCCGGTGGAATGCCCCTTGTCGTGCAGGATCTCCGCGCCGGGAACGTAGACGTTGAGCCACCCGGCGCGGCCGAGCCGATCGCCGAGGTCGACGTCCTCCATGTACATGAAGTAGCGCTCGTCGAACCCGACGATCTGGTCGAAGGCCGTGCGCCGCAGCAGCAGACACGACCCCGACAGCCAGCCGACCGGCCGCTCGCTGGGTTCGATGTGCTCTTGGCGGTAGGTCTTGGTCCAGGGGTTGGCCTTCCAGGCGAACCCCACCACCGCGTGCATGCCGCCGCGGATCAGGCTCGGCAGATGCCGCGCCGACGGGTAGACCGACCCGTCGGGGTCACGGATCAGCGGACCCAGCGCCGCGGCGCGCGGCCAGCGCCGGGCCGCGTCGAACAGCGCGTCGATGCTGCCCGGACCCCACACCACATCCGGGTTGGCCACCAGCACGAACTCCTCGTCGCGCGGCACCGTGGCGACGGCCCGGTTGACGGCGGTGCCGTAGCCGAGGTTGGCGCCGGTGCGCAGCAGCCGGGTGCCCGGGTAGCGCTGCACGGCCTCCTCGGGCGAGCCGTCGGTGGACCCGTTGTCGGCGAGCACCACCGTGCAGGGCCGCTCGGTGGCCACCGTGAGTGAGGACAGGAAGCGATCGAGATGCGTTCCGGGCGAATAGGTCACCGTGACGACGGTCAACGGCGTGCTCACGGCGCGGCCACGATCGCCTCGGCCAGCGCGTCGCGCCACGGTCGCAACGGGCTCAGACCGGCGCGCACCGACTGCGCCATCGACAGCGCGGAGTACGCCGGGCGTTGCGCCGGGCGCGGCGCGGCCGACGTCGGGACCGGGCGTACCCGCTGCGGGTCGGCGCCCACCTCGGCGAAGACCGCGCGGGCCTGATCGAAGCGGCTGGCGGCACCGGCGTTGGCGGCGTGCAGGATGCCCGGACGGATATCGCGCTCGGCCACCTCCAGCAGGGCGGCCACCAGATCGTGCGAGTAGGTGGGCGAGCCGGTCTGATCGTCGACGACGTCGATGGCCTTGTCGCCGGCCGCCAGCCGGCGCATCACGGCGACGAAGTCGCTGCCGTCGGCCCCGGTGTACACCCAGGAGGTTCGCACCACGTGGGCACCCGGAAGCTCGGCGAGCACCGCCAGCTCGCCGTCGAGCTTGCTGCGCCCGTAGACACTGACCGGACCGGTCGGCTCGTCGACCTCGTAGGGGGTGCTGCGGCCGGCGCCGCCCTCAAAAACGTAGTCGGTGGAGATGTGGATCAGGCGTGCTCCGGCACGCGCGCAGGCCCGGGCCAGGTTGCCGGGGCCCCCGGCGTTGATGGCGTGGGCGGCCTGCGGGTCGGATTCGGAGGCATCAACGTTGGTGAACGCCCCGCAGTTGACCACCAGATCGCCGGCGGCGACCGCGTCGGCCACCGCGGCCGCGTCGGTGATGTCGAGCTCGGCGTGGCCCAGCGCGGACACGTCGTAGCCCCGGCGGCCCGCCTGAACAGCGAGAACGCGGCCCACCTGGCCGCCCGCCCCGGTGATCACCATCCGAGCCGACACGGCTACGAGTCTGGCACGCCGCTTTCGGCTACCGGGAATGCGCCCTGCTCACCAGTAGCCTGACGTGGTGCCGGCTGAGACAGAAGGGGCGTCAGTGACGCCCGTGACGCATGTGCGCCCTGTGGCGAGGACCTTTCTGGCCCTGCTGGCGGTGATGGTCATGGTCGGCACCGGTGTCGCCTGGGGGTCGGTGCGGTCCTTCGAGACCGGGATCTTCCACTTCACCACCGCCCTGCTGGGCGGATCGAGCGACGACGGCGCCACCGACATCCTGCTGGTCGGCATGGACAGCCGCACCGACGCCCACGGCAACCCGCTCTCGGCCGACGAACTGGCCGCCCTGCACGCCGGCGACGACGTCGCGACCAACACCGACACCATCATCCTGGTCCGCATCCCCAACAACGGGCGCTCGGCGACGGCGATCTCCATTCCGCGCGACTCCTACGTGGAGGCGCCGGGACTGGGCAAGACCAAGATCAACGGCGTCTACGGCGAGGTCAAGCTCGACACCATGAAGGAACTGGTGGAGAACCAGGGCGGCGATCCCGCCGAGGCCGAGCCCAAGTCGGTGGAAGCCGGCCGCAACGCACTGATCAAGACAGTCGCCGATCTCACCGGGGTGACGGTGGACCACTACGCCGAGATCGGACTGCTGGGCTTCTCGCTGATCACCGACGCGCTCGGCGGCGTCGATGTGTGCCTGACGGACGCGGTCTACGAACCGCTGTCCGGCGCGGACTTCCCGGCCGGCTGGCAGCACCTGGACGGGCCGCAGGCACTGAGCTTCGTTCGGCAGCGACACGATCTGCCTCGCGGCGACCTCGACCGGGTGGTGCGCCAGCAGGTGGTGATGGCTTCCCTTGCCCACGAGGTCATTTCGCGAAAGACACTGACCAGCCCGGCCACCCTCAACCAGTTGCAGGACGCGATCCAGCGCTCGGTGGTCATCTCGTCGGGGTGGGACGTGATGGACTTCCTCAAGCAGCTGCAGAAGCTGGCCGCCGGCAACGTCACCTTCGCGACCATCCCGGTGCTCGCCGAGGACGGCTGGAGCGACGACGGCATGCAGTCGGTGGTGTCGGTGGATCCCACCGCGGTGCACGACTGGGTGGACAGCCTGCTGCACGACCAGGCCGAGGGTAAGACGCCCGTGGTGGCGTACTCGCCTGATCAGACCTCCGCCGAGGTGATCAACGACAGTGATATCAACGGCCTCGCCGGTGCGGTGTCAGATCGGTTGGGCGCCAAGGGATTCACCATCGGCACCGTCGGCAACAACGATCGCGCGAAGGTCACCGAGAGCCAGGTGCAGGCGCCCGCCGAGGGTGACCAGGGCGCGCAGGCGGTCGCCGCCGAACTCGGCGGCCTGCCGATCGTGGTGGACTCCGCGGTCGCCCCCGGCACGGTGCGGGTGGTGCTGACCGAGGACTACGCCGGTCCGGGCTCCGGCCTGGACGGCACGCTGCCCACCGGCGCGACCATCGACAAGTCCGCGCAGGATATCGCCGGCGACACTTCCGCCGACAGCCTGGCCGATCAGGCGCCACTGCCGTCGCAGGTGTTCACCGCGGGGGCCGCTGACCCCAAGTGCGTCAACTGATCTCGCGTCTGTCCTGATGGCCACTCTGACCGACGCAGTGCTCGGCCCACTGTTGGCGCGCGACCGGATGGGACCGCGGATCACCTACTACGACGATCGGTATGGGGACGATGCCACCGGCGAGCGGATCGAACTGTCGACGGCGACGCTGGAGAACTGGGCGGCCAAGACCGCCAACCTGCTGCGCGACGAACTCGGTGCCACACCGGGCACCCGGGTGGCGGTGCTGCTGCCGGCGCACTGGCAGACCGCCGCCGTCGTGCTCGGGATCTGGTGGGTCGGCGCGGAAGTGGTGGCCACCGGCCCCGCAGACATCGCGCTGTGCACACGGAGGCGTCTGGAGGAGGCCGACGCGGCAGTCGACGGCGGCGAGGTGGCGGTGCTCTCCCTCGACCCGTTCGGCGCGCCGGCCGAGGACCTGCCGTTCGGCGTCACCGACTACGCGACGGCGGTCCGGGTGCACGGCGACCAGATCGTCGCGGAGCGCGCCCCGGGCCCCGCACTCGAGGGGGCCTCGGTGGACGAGGCACTGGCCGCAGCCCGGGGGCGGGCCGAGGTTCTCGGAGTCGGCTCAGGCGACCGGGTGATGTCGCTGGAGCCACTGTCCGTCGGCGACCTGCTCGCCGTGCTGGCCAGTGGCGCGTCGCTGATCATGGTGGCCAACCCGGACCCGGCGCTGCTGGAACGGCGGAGGGCGACCGAGAAGGTCACCCGCACGCTGGGGTGATCCGCTAGGGAGCGGGAGCCGGCACTGGCGGCGCCGGAGCCGGCGGCGGCGGAGCCGGGGCAGTAGGCGGCGGCGGATTCCACACCGCCGGGTTGACCTCCGGGAAGGTCGGACATGCGGCGGTGATCTCCTCGGCGACCGGTTCGGCCATCACGAACAGTGGCGTGTACTGCGGGACGAACTCGACCAGCGTGTCGATCTCCTGCTGGCGTTCCGCGGGCGGCTTCTGCAGCAGCCGGTTCATGTGAAACACCACACCGCCCTGTATCCATGGCGGCTCGGACTGGTACTTGGCAATCAGGTCGGAGTAGACCAGGGGCATCACCTGCTGGGTGGCGGCCATCAGCTGGTCCAGGCTGCAGGTGGTGTCGAGGATGGGCGGCGGGATCATCAGGTCGTCGGCGTGGGCGAGGGCGGGCCCGACGAGGGCGGCCACCACAGCGGCGCCCGCTGCGGTTACGGTACGAATCATGGTCATGGACGGCCAATCTAGCCCATTGACGACGACGTCGGGGGGCTCCCGCGCCCCACTGGACGTCGCCGGCATCCGCCGCGACCTCGTCGGGCCGGACCGCCCGCTGCGCCGCCTCGAGGTCGTCGAGACCACCGGCTCCACCAACGCCGACCTACTGGCCCGCCATGCCGCCGGGCAGGACATCGCCGGGGTGGTGCTCGTAGCCGAGCATCAGAGCGCCGGGCGGGGCCGGCACGGCCGCAGTTGGTCGACGCCGGAACGCTCGCAGATCGCGCTGTCGATCGGCGTGGACGCCGCCACGCTGGCGCCGGCGGCGTGGGGCTGGCTGCCGCTGCTCACCGGGGTCGCAGTCGCCGACGCCGTGGAGGCCACCACCGGGATTGCACCAGGACTGAAGTGGCCCAACGATATTGAGATCGGCGAGGGCAAACTGGGCGGCATCCTGGCCGAGGTGGCCGCGCCTGCCCCGGTGATCGTGGTGGGCCTGGGCCTCAACGTGTCCATGACCGCCGAGGAAGCACCCGACCCCCGCGCCACCTCGCTGCTGATGCTGGGCTCGACGATGCTGGACCGCAGCGCACTGCTGGGGTCGATTCTCGCCGAGCTGACCGCGCGTATCGACCGCTGGCAGATCACCGGCGGCCCGGACCCGGGCCTGGTGGCCGACTACCGCAGACGCAGTACCACCCTGGGCACGCCGGTGCGTGCACTACTGCCCGGGGGCCGCGAGATCACCGGCACCGCAACAGGTCTCGACGACATCGGCCAGCTGCAGATCGACACCGGCACCGAGATGATCCCCGTCTCGGCCGGCGACGTCACCCACCTGCGCTAGCCAAACACCTAACGCAGCAATGCGCGTGACATCACCACGCGCTGAATCTGATTGGTGCCCTCGTAGATCTGGGTGATCTTGGCATCGCGCATCATCCGCTCCACCGGGAAGTCACTGGTGTAACCCGCCCCGCCGAACAGCTGCACGGCGTCGGTGGTGACCTCCATCGCCACGTCGGAGGCGAAGCACTTCGAGGCCGCGGAGATGAAGCCCAGATCCGGTTCACCGCGCTCGGCGCGCGCGGCGGCCGAGTAGACCATCAGCCGCGCGGCCTCCACCTTCATCGCCATATCGGCCAGCATGAACTGCACACCCTGGTTGTCGGCGACAGCACGGCCGAACTGCTTGCGGTCCTTGGTGTACTCGATCGCCGCGTCCAGTGCGCCCTGGGCGATACCGACGGCCTGGGCGCCGATGGTGGGCCGGGTGTGGTCCAGGGTGGCCAGCGCGGTCTTGAAACCGGTGCCGGGCTCGCCGATGATGCGGTCGCCGGGGACGCGGCAGTTCTCGAAGTACAACTCCGTGGTGGGCGAGCCCTTGATGCCGAGCTTGCGCTCCTTGGGTCCGATGGTGAAGCCCTCGTCGTCCTC
>JBFYOQ010000162.1:0-14760 GCA_041303735.1 Mycobacterium sp. | reverse complement strand
GAGATGCTGCGCAAGGCGCTCGACGCCGAGGGACTGTTCGATCCGCGCCTCAAGCGGCCGCTGCCGTTCCTGCCGAACGTGGTCGGGTTGATCACCGGGCGGGCCAGCGCCGCCGAACACGATGTGACCTCGGTGGCCAAGGACCGCTGCCCGGCGGTGCGCTTCCGGATCCGCAACACCGCCGTGCAGGGCGTGAATGCGGTGGCGCAGATCGTCGGGGCGTTGACGGCACTCGACGACGACCCGGAGGTGGACGTCATCGTGATCGCCCGCGGCGGCGGCAGCGTCGAGGATCTACTGCCATTCTCCGACGAGACGCTGTGCCGCGCGATCGCCGCCTGCCGCACTCCCGTAGTGAGTGCCGTCGGCCACGAACCCGACAACCCGCTGTGCGATCTGGTCGCCGACGTACGCGCGGCCACCCCGACCGATGCCGCGAAGAAGGTGGTGCCCGACACCGTCGCGGAGTTGGCCCTCGTTCGCGATCTGCGCGCCCGCAGCGCCCGGGCCCTGCGGGACTGGGTGGTCCGCGAACAGCACGGCCTGACCCAGCTGCGCAGCCGCCCGGTGCTGGCCGAACCGCTGCGGATGGTGACCGAACGGGACACCGAGGTGCAGCGGGCGCGCGGCGCGCTGCGCCGGGACGTCCGCAGGCTGGTGGCCAGGGAGACCGACCGGATCGGGCACCTCGCCGCCCGGCTGGCCACCCTCGGCCCGGCCGCCACGCTGGCACGCGGTTATGCCGTGGTGCAGCGGATCGGCGGGGTCGCCAGCGGGTCGGCAGAAGTGCTGCGATCGACTATCGACGCGCCGGACGGGACCCGGTTACGGATCAGGCTTTCCGACGGCGCCGTCGGCGCTGTCAGCACCGGGCCCGAGGATGGAGCGTCATGACCGCAGACAACAGCGCAGACAACGACGTCACCACCCCTGTCGCCGACCTGGGCTACGAGGCGTGCCGCGAGGAACTCGTCGAGGTCGTGCGCCAACTGGAGCAGGGCGGCCTGGACCTGGATGCGTCACTGACATTGTGGGAACGCGGTGAGGCATTGGCCCGGCGCTGCGAGGAGCATCTGGCCGGCGCGCGCACCCGCATCGAAGAGACGCTGGGCGACGGCGAGACCGAGGGCAGCTGAGCCCGGCCGGCCGGGCAGCAGACCGATCCGGCCCGGGAGTTCCTCAAACGGCGCCCGGCCTACTACCGTCAACCAGGCCGCTACGCGAACCCGTGGGAGGCGGTGCGCAACCGATGGGGCGCGCCGGAAGCGGATCGGAGGACACCATGACAGACACGCGGACCGCCGTCATCATCGGCGGAGCGTCCGGAATCGGTTGGGCGACAGCGCAATTACTCGCCGCGGAAGGCTGCCGGGTCACCATCGCCGACCGCAACACCGAGTTGGCGCAGCAGCGCGGGGCCGAACTGGGCGACCCGCACACCTGGTCGGCTGTCGAGGTCACCGACGAGGACAGCGTGGCGGCCCTGTTCGACGAGGCGTCCGGCCGCGACGGTGGGCTGCAGGTGGTGGTGAACTGTGCCGGCTTCAGCGGCTTCGGACTGATCACCGATCTGGACGCCGAGCAGTTCCGTTCGGTGGTCGACGTCTGCCTCACCGGAGCCTTCCTGGTGATCAAGCACGCCGGCCGCCACCTCGGGCCCGGGGGATCCCTGGTATCGCTGACCTCACTCAACGCCCGCCAACCCGCGATCGGGATGAGCGCCTACTGCGCCGCCAAGGCGGGCCTGTCGATGCTCACCCAGGTGGCCGCACTGGAACTGGGCCCCAAGGGTGTCCGGGTCAACGCCGTTGCGCCGGGCTTCGTGCACACCCCGCTCACCGAGGGTGCGGCGGTCATTCCCGGGGTGGTGGAGGAATACGTGGAGAACACCGCCCTGGGCCGGGCCGGAACTCCGGAGGACATCGCCGCCGCGGTGGTGTTCCTGTGCTCGCCGCAGTCCTCCTGGCTCACCGGTGAGATTCTCGACCTCAACGGCGGGGCGCACCTCAAGCGCTACCCGGACATCCATCAGCACCTCATCAAGCTGATGGGGCAGTAGGTTAAGCCGGGTGAAGGAATTCACGGTCACCCAGAAGCGGGCGCTGGCCGTCGTCACGATCATCGCGTTGGCCTTCGGCGCGTACTTCCTGCGGCGCTACTTCATGCTGATGGTGATCGCGGCGATCATCGCCTACCTGTTCACCCCGCTCTACAACCGGTTGCGGGCCAAACTCAACGGCGGGCTGGCCACGACGCTGACCGTGCTGGCAGCCCTCGGAATCGTCGTCATCCCGCTCACCGCGTTGATCTCGCTGGCGACGGTGCAGGTCTCGCACATGCTCATCGGCGTCGCCGACTGGGCGAAGACCGCGGACCTCAATGCACTCGGCGACAAGGCCATCGCAACACTCAATCAACTCCTGGGCAAACTGCCCTTCCAGACGCCCACCATCTCCGTGGACTCGCTGCGCTCCAACCTCGGCAAGGTGGCACAGACCATCGGCGAGTGGCTGCTGCGCACGCTCAGCGGTGCGGCCGGCGGTGCGATCGGCTTCATCACCTCGACGATCATCTTCCTCTATGTGCTGATCTCGCTGCTGGTCAACAAGACCGAACTGATCACCCTCATCCGCCGGCTCAACCCGCTGGGCGAGGAAGTCACCGACCTGTACCTGGCCAAGATGGGCGCGATGGTGAAGGGAACCGTCAAGGGCCAGTTCATTATTGCGTTGATCCAGGGCATCCTCGGTGCGATCTCGATCTACATCGCCGGCTTCCACGACGGCTTCTTCATCTTCGCGATATTCCTGACCGCGCTGTCGATCATCCCGCTGGGCAGCGGTATCGTCACCATCCCCTTAGGCATCGGGATGATGTTTTTCGGCAACATCGCCGGCGGCGCCTTCGTGGTGCTCTTCCACCTCATCGCCATCACCAACGTCGACAACTTCCTGCGGCCGATCCTGGTTCCCAAACAGGCCCGCCTGGACCCCGCGCTGATGCTGCTGAGCGTGTTCTCCGGAATCGCGATGTTCGGCTTCTTCGGCATCATTCTGGGGCCGGTGCTGATGATCCTCATCGTCACCACCATCTCGGTGTACCTCGCGGTCTACAAGGGTGTGGAGATGGAGGGGGAAGAAGAGGAGCCTAAGCCCGAACGGCGCAAGCTGTTCCGCCGCAAGCGTGCCGACACCGCGGTACAGGCGGCCGGGACGGACGCCGCACCGGACTCGGTTAAACCAGTCGCTCCCTAAGGAATTCCACCACCCGTTTGCGCGCCTCATAGGCGGCCTGACCGTCGACCTCGCGCACCTCGCGGGTGAGCACCGAGTGGGCGGCGCGACCGAACCCGCCGGGGTTACCTCGCGAGGAGTCGATCTCGATAACCTCGAAGTTGTCACCGAGACGGTCCTTGAGCGTGGTGAAACGCTCCGCCGGCACCATCGGGTCTCCGGAGAACCGCAGGCCGAGAGCGCACAGTCCCTGTTCGGCCGCGCGCTTCTCGATGATCTTCATCTCGCGTTCGGACACACCGGGATCGCGTCTCATCGCCGCGGTGAGCGGAAGGGGCACAGACGGCTGGCTCATCACCGGGGCCAGGACGCTGTCGTCGACCGCCGCCGCGAGCGCGAAGCCCCCGGAGAAACACTGTCCGATGACGCCGACGCCCTTGCCGGGGGTCTTGGCGTTGAGGTCACGCGCCAGCGCCCGAAGGTAGTCGGCGACCGGCCGGTCGGAGTTGGTGGCCAGCGCGGCGAACTCCTTGGCCACACAACCGCGCAGAAGGTTCGGCACCAGGGCGGGGCTGACGGGCGACATCCCCGGCGTCCCGTACAGCGACGGGATCGCGACGGTGAAGCCGTTGTCCACCAGATGGTTTCCCAGCGCCAGCACACCGACGTGTACGCCGGGCATCTCCGGGATGAGTACCACTCCCGGGCCGGCGCCCTTGTAGTAGACGTCGTGGGTGAATCCGGCGGCGGTGAACGGCTCGCAGGTCCATCCCGTCAGATCCGCCTCGGGGGCGCGCAGCGTCATGGACCTATCTAACCCCGCGCAAGCGGCGGCTGGGTCTGAGTCGCGATAGCCAACGTGCGGAAGTCCTCCGCGGAGCCGGCCCCGGTGATCGCCAGCTGTGCCGCGCCGGCGCGGCTGTCCAGTCGCGTGGTCCACACCGGTTCGGTGTCCTCGCCGCCCTGGTAGACCACCCACCGCACGCCGCCGACGTCCTGAACACCACTCGGGTAGACCGAGGTGTCGATCGACTGCACCAGGGCGGTCTCGTCGGCGTTGCTCTGGGTCAGGCTGACGTACATCTTCGACGGCGCGATGTAGCCCACCCGGGAGGTCAGCGCGCGCTGACGCCCACCGGCCGGACCGGCGCGGCCCGCCTCGATGCCGTCCCGCCCGCCGGAGTTGGGCTGCCAGCCCGCCGGTAGCTTCGGCAGCCTGACCGGGAAGTCCAGCACGTCGGCGTCGCCCTGCAGTGCGGCGGCGGCGTCGTAGGTGGGGATCGTCCCCTGCGCGGGTCCGCGCGTCTGCAGCGAGCACGTCCCCACCAGTCCGGCCAGGACCACGCAGGCGATGACAAGCGGCACCAGCGACCAGAACATGTCCCGGCCGTCCTGGAGCAGCCGCGGCTTGGCGGGGCGGGGAGCCGGAGGGCCGGCGACATAAGGCTGGGGAGCCGGAGGGCCGGCGACATAAGGCGGGGGAGCCGCAGAGCCGGCGACATCGGGTTCGGGGGTGCTCACGAGAGTCAGTATCCCAGGTCCGGCGCGACGATCCGGTTCTGGGACAATCACCGGATGCCGGACATCCGCCGCCGCGAGGCGCCCGATCGCAACCTCGCCCTCGAACTCGTCCGGGTCACCGAGGCGGGTGCGATGGCCGCCGGACGATGGGTGGGCCGCGGCGACAAAGAGGGCGGCGACGGCGCGGCCGTCGACGCCATGCGCCAACTCGTCAACTCGGTGTCGATGCGCGGGGTGGTGGTGATCGGCGAGGGCGAGAAGGACAACGCCCCGATGCTCTACAACGGTGAAGATGTCGGCAACGGAGACGGCCCGGATTGCGACTTCGCCGTCGACCCGATCGACGGCACCACCCTGATGGCAAAGGGCATGCCGAACGCCATCTCGGTGCTCGCGGTGGCCGAGCGCGGCGCGATGTTCGACCCCTCGGCGGTGTTCTACATGAACAAGATCGCCGTGGGCCCCGACGCCGTCGACGCGATCGACATCACCGCGCCGATCGGTGAGAACATCCGCCGGGTCGCCACAGCGAAGAACTCCTCGGTGGCCGACCTGACGGTGTGCATCCTGGACCGGCCGCGTCACGAACAGCTCATCGCCGACGTCCGCGCCGCCGGCGCCCGGATCCGACTGATCACCGACGGTGACGTGGCGGGCGCGATCGCGGCGTGCCGGCCGGATTCCGGCACCGACCTGCTGGCCGGGATCGGCGGCACACCGGAGGGCATCATCACCGCCGCGGCGATCCGCTGCATGGGCGGGGCGATCCAGGCGCAGCTGGCCCCTAAGGACGACGAGGAGCGCCAGAAGGCCATCGACCGCGGCCACGACCTGAGCCGGGTGCTCAGCACCGAGGACCTGGTGTCCGGGGAGAACGTCTTCTTCAGCGCCACCGGCGTCACCGACGGTGACCTTCTCAAAGGCGTCCGGTACTACGGCGGCGGTGCCACCACGCAGTCCATCGTCATGCGGGCGAAGTCCGGCACCGTGCGAATCATCGAGGCGTATCACCGGCTATCCAAACTCAACGAGTACTCCGCGGTGGATTTCACCGGGGACAACAACGCCGCCTATCCCCTCCCCTGAGAAAGGCTGTACATGACCCCTCCTGCTTCCGGCGACGGCGAATACCGGATCGAGCACGACACCATGGGCGAGGTCCGGGTGCCGGCCAAGGCCCTGTGGCGGGCGCAGACCCAGCGGGCCGTGGAGAACTTTCCGATCTCGTTCCGCGGCCTGGACCGGAACCAGATCCGGGCCATGGCCCTGCTCAAGGCGGCCTGTGCCCAGGTGAACAAGGACCTGTCGCTGCTGCCGACGCAGAAAGCCGACGCGATCATCGCCGCGGCCGGTGAGATCGCCGACGGTATGCATGACGAACAGTTCCCCATCGATGTGTTCCAGACCGGCTCGGGCACCAGTTCCAACATGAACGCCAATGAGGTGATCGCGTCGATTTGTGAGCGCAACGGCGTGACAGTGCATCCCAATGACGACGTCAACATGTCCCAGTCGTCCAATGACACCTTTCCCACAGCCACGCACATCGCCGCCACCGAAGCGGCTGTACGCCAGCTGATCCCGGCCCTGGAGGTATTGCACGCCGCACTGGCCGCTAAGGCCGTCCAGTGGCGCACGGTGGTCAAGAGTGGCCGAACCCACCTGATGGACGCCGTGCCGGTCACCCTCGGCCAGGAGTTCGGCGGGTATGCCCGCCAGATCGAGGCCGGGATCGAACGGGTCAGGGCCACGCTGCCCCGACTCGGCGAACTCGCGATCGGCGGCACCGCGGTCGGCACCGGCCTCAACGCTCCCGACGGGTTCGGCGCCAAGGTCGTCGAGGTGCTGGTGACCCAGACCGAACTCGCCGAATTGCGCACCGCCAGAGACTCTTTCGAGGCTCAGGCGGCACGCGACGGCCTGGTCGAGGCCTCCGGGGCGCTCAAGACCATCGCCGTATCGCTGACCAAGATCGCCAACGACATCCGCTGGATGGGCTCGGGCCCGCTGACCGGACTGGCCGAACTGCACCTGCCCGACCTGCAACCGGGCAGCTCGATCATGCCCGGAAAGGTCAACCCGGTGATCCCCGAGGCGGTCACCCAGGTCGCCGCGCAGGTCATCGGCAACGACGCGGCGATCACCGTCGGCGGTCTGTCCGGCGCATTCGAGCTCAACGTGTATATCCCGATGATGGCGCGCAACCTGCTGGAGTCGTTCACTCTGCTGGCCAACGTGTCCCGGCTGTTCGCCCAGCGCTGCATCGACGGCCTGGTGGCCGACGAGGACCGGCTGCGCCGGCTGGCGGAGTCGTCACCCTCGATCGTCACACCGCTGAACTCAGCGATCGGGTACGAGGAGGCCGCCGCGGTGGCCAAGGAAGCACTCAAGGGGCACAAGACGATTCGGCAGACGGTGATCGACCGCGGCCTGATCGGCGAGAAGCTCACCGAGGAGGAGCTGGATCGCCGCCTCGATGTGCTGGCCATGGCGAAGGTCCGCGACGAGCGGTAAGGAGTCTCGGCGCGCGGACGCTACCCGGATGACGTGCGCACACGGGCTGAGGCCAGTCGGCGGATACCCGGCCCCGCGGTCAGGCTGTGCAAGACCAGGCTCAGCGTCACCGTCACCACCACCACCGTGCCGATCAGATCGGCATGCTGGATCTCTCCGCGGTCGATCACCAGCAGACCGAGCACCACGGTGCCGATGCCGCGCGGCCCGAACCACCCGATGAACACCCGGTGCGACATCGGCAGATCGGTACGCACCAGAGACACCAGCACCGCGACGATGCGCACCGCGAACAGCGCCAGGACGGCGAAGGCCACCATTCGCCAGTCGGCGCTTCGCCAGCCGTCGATCACCGCGAACGCGCCGAACATGGCGAACACCAACAGTTCGAGCAACTGCGCGGTGGCGTCCGGCACGGCGGTCGGCACGCCGTCGGCACCCTTGCGCCGGGTGATGAACGAGAACGCCAGCCCACCGGTGAAGGCGGCGACAAAACCGCTGGCTTCGATATGTTCGCCGGCCTGAAAGCAGATGAAGGCCAGCGCCAGGGTGGCCAGCTGCGCCCAGGTGTCGCTCATCCACTCGCGCCGCCGTGACCACCGCACCACCAGACCACCGAGCAGCCCGATCCCGGCGCCGGCGAGCAGCGACAGGATCTCGGTGCTGAAGATGAACCGCGCCCAGTGATCGGCAGTGGGGTCGGTGCGCTCGGATGCCAGACCGAGGGCGATCAGCAGGATCGCCAGGGCGAAACCGTCGTAGAACCCGCTCTCCACCGACAAGGCGTGGCGCACCCGTTCGGGGATACGACGGTCTTCCAGCAGCGCCTCGATGAGCGCGGCTTCGGTCGGCGCGACGATCGCGGCCAGACACACCGCTTCCCACCACGGCAGCACCGGCAGCAGGGCGGCAGCCGTCAGGGCGGCCAAGGTGACGAACAGCGGAATCCCGACGACCAGCAGCCGCAGCGTCACCGGTCCGTGCAGCCGGATGCGGTCGAACCGGAGTTTGGCGGCCTGATTGAACAGGATGACCGTCAGCGCCAACTGCGCGAGCACCGTGTACCCCTCGGTGCCGGGCCCGGCCTCGAGCAGGTGCAGACCGAACGGGCCCAACGCCATGCCCAACAGGACGAACACCAGTGCCGGGGCGACGAAGCGCCGGTTGACCTGCTCGGAGACCAATGCGTAGCCGAGCACCAGCACGGCAAGGACCAGTGGGGTCGCTCTCTCCACGGCGGCTGCTACTCGCCGTCAGGTGCCGTTTGTGGGACCGCCGGAATTGGCGCCCGGGATGTCGGTGATCGGGAAGTTGGGCATCGGCGCCGGCGACGGCGTCGGCGGCAGTGCGGGGATGTCAGCGGCGGGGATGTCGCGCAGAAGATTGACCGGCGGCCCGTTCTGCCGGCCGCCGTAGACGCTGCCGGGCGCGCGCGGTCCGAGTAGTTGGCTGACCGTCACCAGGTGGTAGCCGTTGGCTTTGAGCACGGGGAGGAACTGATACACCAGATCCACCGTGGAGGAGTAGGTGTCGTGAAACAGCACCACCGAGCCGGGCTTGATCTGGGACATCAACATGTAGCGGGTGGCGGCGGTATCGGCGTCGTTGATCCAGTCGAAAACGATGACGTCCCAGAGGATCCCGGCCAGGTCCTCCTTGGCCGCGACCGCGTTGACCGCATCATCGGTGAGCCCGCCCGGGGGCCGCCACAGTGTGGGCGTCTGCCCGGTGGCGTCGGTGATCGCCTGCTGCGCCCTGCTCAGTTGCGCTGGGACGTCCGCCGCGGGGATCGTGGTCATGTTGGGGTGTTCCCAGGTGTGGTTGCCGATCTCCATGCCGGCCTGCGCGAGGCGTCTGGCACCGTCCGGGTTGGCGGCGACTTTGTTGCCGATGAGGAAGAACGTCGCCGGGGCGCGGGCATCGCCCAGCACGTCGATGAGCCGATCGGTGTAGGGGCCCGGTCCGTCATCGAAGGTGAATGCCACACACTTCTCGACGGCGCAGTCGACCGGTGCGGCGGTGGACCGGGCGGCGGCGCTGCAACCGGCGACCAGGAGCACAACGGCAGCGCACACGCTGACAACGCCCCGACCACGCACGGGCACGCAGCTTACCCGGCTGGCTATCCGCGCTGGTAGAACGGCAACGAGGTGACGACAAACGGCTCCCTGCGGCCACGCACGTCGACGGTCAGTTCGGTACCGGGTGCAGCCAGGGCCGCATCGACGTAGGCCAGCGCGATCGGGTACCCGAGGGTCGGCGAGAGCGCCCCCGAGGTGACGGTCCCGACCACCACCTCCCCGGCCGCGTCACACACCGGGTAGTCAGCGCGCGCCGCCCGCTTGCCCTCTCCTCGAAGGCCGACAAGGACGCGCTTGACCGGCGCCTCACTCAGCGACTGCAGCGCATCGCGGCCGACGAACTCTTTGTTGAGCCGGACCAGTTTGCCCAGACCCGCTTCGTACGGGTTGATGTCGATGGTCAGCTCGTGACCGTAGAGCGCCATCCCCGCCTCCAGTCGCAGGGTGTCGCGGCAGGCAAGGCCGGCGGCGCTGCCGCCATGCTCGGTGGTGGTGCCGAGCAGTGCGTCCCACAGCGCGCGAGCCTGCTCGTTCGGCACATAGAGTTCGAACCCGTCCTCGCCGGTGTAGCCGGTTCGGGCCAGCAGCACCTCGATGCCCGCCACCACGGCGGGGGTGCTCGCGTAGTACTTGAGGTCGGCCACCAGTTGGACCTGCTCCGGCGGCACCAGTGCGCTGACCACATCCTGCGCCTTCGGGCCCTGGACCGCGATCAGCGCGGTATGCGCGGAATGATCGGCGACCGTCACATCGAACTCCGCAGCGCGGCCGCTGATCTCCTGGTGGACCGCCCGGTAGTTGGCGGCGTTGGCGACCACCAGAAAGTGGTCGGCGCCAAGTCGGTAGACGACCAGGTCGTCGATGACACCACCTTCGAGGTTGCACAGCAGCGAGTACTTCGCCTTGCCCACGGCGACTGCGGACAGCTCCCCGACGAGGGCGTAGTCCAGTAGGGCGGCCGCGTCCGGGCCGCTGACGTCGATCTCGCCCATGTGCGAGAGGTCGAACAGACCGGCGGAGTTCCGCACCGCGTGGTGCTCGGCAAGCTCACTGGAGTACTTCAGGGGCATCTGCCAGCCGGCGAAGTCGGTGAACGAGGCACCGAGTGCGACATGGGCGTCATGCAAAGGGGAGACCCCGGAGGCATTGCGTTGGCCGGCGTCTTCGGCGTCGGACATGCGGGCGCCTCCTTGGGGGCGAAGAGATCGTGCGATTAAGTCTGCGGCACTGGCGAGACTAGGGCGAGATGCCCGGGCTGAACTCCTCGAGCATCTCGGTCACCAGGGCGGCGATCGGGGAACGCTCGCTGCGCATCAGCGTGACATGTGCGAACAGCGGGTGGCCCTTGAGTTTCTCGATGACGGCGGCCACGCCGTCGTGGCGACCGACGCGCAGGTTGTCGCGCTGGGCGACGTCGTGGGTCAGTACCACCCGGGATCCGGCACCGAGTCGGGAGAGCACGGTCAGCAGCACGTTGCGTTCCAGTGACTGCGCCTCGTCGACGATCACGAAGGAATCGTGCAGCGAGCGGCCGCGGATGTGGGTCAGCGGCAGCACCTCCAGCATGCCGCGGGAGAGCACCTCCTCGAGCACGGCCGGGCTGGCGAGGCCTTCGAGGGTGTCGAAGACGGCCTGGGCCCACGGACCCATCTTCTCGCTCTCGCTGCCCGGAAGGTAACCGAGTTCCTGGCCGCCGACGGCGTACAGCGGACGGAATACCACAACCTTGCGCTGGCTGCGCCGTTCCAGCACCGCCTCCAATCCGGCGCACAGGGCCAGCGCGGACTTGCCGGTACCGGCTTTGCCGCCGAGGGAAACGATGCCGACGGATTCGTCGAGGAGGAGATCGAGTGCGACGCGCTGTTCGGCAGAGCGGCCGCGCAGACCGAACACCTCGCGGTCGCCGCGGACCAGTTGCACCCGCTTGTCGGCGTTGACCCGGCCGAGCGCATGCGAGGTGCCGCCCAGCAGCCGGATCCCGGTGTGGCACGGCAGATCCCGGGCGTCAGCGAGGTCGATCTCGCCGTCGGCGAAGAGCGTGTCGATCTCATCGGCGGCCACTTCCAACTCGGCCATCCCGGTCCAGCCCGAGGCGATGACGTCCTGCGCGTGGTACTCGTCGGCGGGCAGGCCGACCGCGCCGGCTTTGACGCGCAGTGGGATGTCCTTGCTCACCAGTGTCACCCGTTTGCCCTCAGCGGCGAGGTTGGCGGCGCAGGTCAGGATGCGGGCGTCGTTGGTGTCGGTGCGGAATCCCGCCGGGAGCACCATCGGATCGCTGTGGTTGAGCTCGACGTGCAGCGTCCCGCCTTGGTTACCAACGGGAATCGGCTGATCCAGCCGGCCGTGCTCCAGCCGGAGATCGTCGAAGAGCCGCAACGCCTGGCGGGCGAACCAGCCGAGCTCGTGGTGGTGGCGCTTGGCTTCGAGCTCGCTGATCACCACCAGCGGAACGACGACTTCGTGCTCGGCGAACCGGGTACACGCCCACGGATCGGAGAGAAGTACGGAGGTGTCGAGCACATACGTCCGCGTGGGCGCGTGCGTTTCGGTCACTGGCGCTCCTGAAGCTCGCTGAGCCATCGGAGCCGACGCTACCCGCGCGCGGCGGCTTGCCGGGAAGGCGCGCCGGGTTGCGGAGCCCTTAGCCGAGCACGTACTTCGTGAGCATCGGACTGTCGGCCACTCCCCAGTCATTGATGCGATCGGAGACCACTCTTCGGGCCATGTCCTGGTCGAAGATGCCGGCCTCGGCAACGGTGCGCAGCTTGTTCTCGCGGTACTCCAGGATGTCACCGCCGACCACGTCGAAGTCGAACGCGCGACGGGCGATCGCACCGATTGTCTGGTCGTTGTGGTGTTTGACGCAGTGGGCCACCAGTTTCGCGAAGAACTGCTCGTGGCGCTCCTCGTCACGGGCGATGTGACTGATCAGCTTCTTGAGCGCCGGCTCGTCGAACCCCGAATCATCCAGGCGGGCCTCGAGGTTGCGCAGGAACACCGCATGCGCGCGCTCATAGAGCGCCATGAACACCAGCGTCTCGATCTGGGTGTACTGATCGGCCCGGTAGCCACGCATGACGTGGGCGACCCGCACCTCTTCGTTGGCCGTCGGGTCAAAGTTGCGGGTGACCACCAGGTAGTCGCGGATCGCGATGGCGTGCAGGTTTTCCTCGGCGGTCCAGCGGCCCAGCCAGCGGCCCCACTTGTCCTCGAGGATGAAGTGCTCGACGAGTTCGCGGTGGTAGCCGGCGAGGTTGTCCTTGGTCACGAGCAGCACTTCGAGGGCGTCGACGACGTCGCCGGGCAGGGTGACCTGTGAGGGATCCCAGTCCCGGCCGCCCAGGAAGGCGAAGTTCTCGCCCCGGTCGAACGGAACGTAGTCGTGGGCGTACCACTCGTCGGCGTGCTCAAGGAAGACGGCCAGGTTGTCGGCGACGACCGGCTCGAGTTCGCGCGTCAACGCGTTGGCGGCAGGTTTCTGTCCCATGCGGTAACTGTAACCGATGTTAACGGTTGTCGTGAAATCCCTCGGGGGCGTGTTTTGCCACTTCAGAGGGTTAAACCGGGGTACAGCGGGTTGGCGTCGAGCAGTTCGGCACCGGCCGCGCGGACCCAGTCCGCGGTCGCATCGACGAGGCGGTACTTGGCTTTGGAGGTGCCCTCGGGCGTGGTGTTGGACAGCACCTCCACCACCAACTCGGCCACCCGGTCGAACTCCGCGGGCCCGAAGCCGCGGGTGGTCAGCGCCGGGGTGCCGAACCGGATGCCGCTGGTGTACCAGGCGCCGTTCGGATCGGCCGGGATGGAGTTGCGGTTGGTGACGATGCCGGAGTCCAGCAGGGCGGACTCGGCCTGCCGGCCGGTCAGCCCGAAGCTCTGCACGTCGAGCAGCACGAGGTGGTTGTCGGTGCCGTCGGTGACGACCCGCGCCCCGCGGCGCATCAGCCCGTCGGCGAAGGCCTTGGCGTTGTCGGCCACCCGCTGGGCGTAGGCCCGGAACGACGGCTGGCGCGCCTCGGCGAAGGCCACCGCCTTGGCGGCCATCACATGGGACAGCGGTCCGCCGAGGACCATCGGGCAGCCTTTGTCGACGGCGTCGGAGTACTCCGCGGTGGCCAGCACCAGACCGCCGCGCGGGCCGCGCAGCGACTTGTGCGTGGTGGTGGTGACGACGTGCGCGTGCGGCACCGGATCCTCGTCGCCGGTGAACACCTTGCCGGCGACCAGTCCGGAGAAGTGCGCCATGTCGACCATGAAGGTGGCGCCCACCTCATCGGCGATCTCGCGCATCGTGGCGAAGTTGACCCGCCGCGGATAGGCCGAGTAGCCGGCCACCAGGATCAGCGGCTTGAACTCGCGGGCCGCGGCAGCGATGGCGTCATAGTCGAGCAGACCGGTCTTCGGGTCGGTGCCGTAGCTGCGCTGGTGGAACATCTTGCCCGAGATGTTGGGGCGGAAGCCGTGGGTGAGGTGGCCGCCGGCGTCCAGCGACATTCCCATCAGCCGCTGGCTACCGAGCTTGGCGCGCAACCGCTCCCATTCGGCTTCGGATAGATCGTTGACATTCTTCACACCCAGCTCGCCCAGAGCGGGCGCCTCGATGCGTGTGGCCAGGATTGCCCAGAACGCCACCAGGTTGGCGTCGATGCCGGAGTGCGGCTGGACGTAGGCGTAGGGCGCGCCGAACAGTTCGCGGGCGTGCTCGGCGGCGATCGACTCGATCTCGTCGACGTTCTGGCAGCCGGCGTAGAAGCGGTGGCCGACGGTGCCCTCGGCGTACTTGTCCGACAGCCAGGTGCCCGCGGTCAGCAGCACGGCCGGCGAGGCGTAGTTCTCGCTGGCGATCAGCTTCAGCGAATCGCGCTGATCGGCGAGCTCTTTGCGGGTGGCGGCGGCGATGCGGGGCTCGACGGTCTCGATGATGCTCAGCGCGGCCCGGTAGGCCTCACTGGCGGTCGCGGCATAGTCGGCGCCTGGGGCCGTCACAGCGGGCAGGATCGCGTCGGTGGTCATGGGCAGAGCCTAGTCAACCCGCAGCGATGACGGGATCAGTGGTTCATCGAGCAACTGGCCGAACCGCTCGGTCAGCCCCACCCCGTCCGGGCGGTCATCCAGCCAGGCGCTCAGCAGCCGGTAGCCCTCCACATACGTCGAGGTGTAGGCCCGCCACAGCGGCGAGGACAGGAACCGCAGCGCCTGCCGGGCGCGGGTGTCGTCGATCAGCAGCCAGCGCTGCAGGAAGGCCGCCACGTCGTCGGCGTCGCGGCCCTCGTCGTGCAGCATCAGTGCGGCGTCCTGGCGCACACCGGCCAGATCCGCCCTGGCCGCGGCCAGCACCTCGGCCCGGTCGCCGTCGAAGCGCAGCCCGAGATCGGCGTAGATCTCCTGCGCCCAGCGGCCCCACCCGG
>JBFYOQ010000161.1:0-3032 GCA_041303735.1 Mycobacterium sp. | reverse complement strand
TCTCTACGGCATAGCGTTCACTTTGCGCGGTGGCGTGGGTACTGCGTCGCAGATACTAGGCCGCGACCTGCTACAGGAGTTCCGCGAAGGGCGTGTGCTAGTCGACCGTAAAGCACTGCCTGAGCACGGGCCGGACTGGGATCCGTTCCAGGCCTGTCGCGGGTACTCGCGCAATGCTGAAGTCTTTGGCGTAAGCGCAATAGCATAGATCAGCCGGAATTGGCTTAGTGCACCTGCCGGCTGCACTTTCTTCTATCTGCGTCCGATGGACGCGAGGATAGACGAACAGACCGGCGGCGTCGGTTTGCATTCTTTCCATCGCTAGGGCGTGGTCACCGTTCGTGCGTGGCATGGCGTGTTGACGCCGTCAACAACTCCCGCGTTCTCCCAGGTGTGTTGGGGTCGTCTGACGTGCTCTGGAGTCATCGCGACCAGTGTTTGCCCAGTTCAGGCCGATTTTCAGAGCGGGTTCGATTCCCGGCAGCTCCACCGATGTAGCAGGTCAGGCCGAGAGGCCTGACCTGCTTTGTTTCCTGTCAACATTCTCATCGACATCAAGGACAGCACCGGCGAGATGGCATCCATCCGACGGGCGCGCCCGGGCCGGCAGCCAGCGGCGGCCCGGCGCAGGAATCCAGCGAGGGTCGGGCCTTTCCCATCGGGCAGGATCTCGGAGTACGCGAGCCGGAAGTGACACCGGCCTGCGGCACCTCCGACGGCCCCTCGCGCGAACACGGCCGCGTTCGCCAGGTGCGGCTATCTCGGGCATAAGTGCGTGGATGTGGGCAGCCGATAGGCGTGGATCGCGTTGCCGCCGTCGCCTATTGTCGAATGGACGTGCTCGACAACACCAGCTGGAAGCGAGGGTCCGTCAATGGCTGAAGGTAAGCCGAACATCCTGGTGATCTGGGGCGATGACATCGGCATCACCAACCTGAGTTGCTACAGCGACGGTCTGATGGGATATCGGACCCCCAACATCGACCGCATCGCGGCGGAGGGCATGCGGTTCACCGACTCCTACGGTGAGCAGAGTTGCACCGCGGGCCGGTCGTCGTTCATCACCGGTCAGAGCGTGTACCGCACCGGGCTGAGCAAGGTCGGTATGCCCGGATTCGACGTGGGACTGTCGGCCGAGGACCCGACGATCGCGGAGCTACTCAAGCCGCTGGGATATGCCACCGGGCAGTTCGGCAAGAACCACCTCGGGGACCTGAACAAGCATTTGCCCACCGCACACGGGTTCGACGAATTCTTCGGCAACCTTTACCACCTCAACGCCGAGGAGGAGCCGGAGAACCCCAACTACCCGACCGCTGAGGAGGCGCCGCGGCTGCGCAACATGATGCTGCCGCGCGGGGTCATCCGCTCCTGGGCCACCGAGGAGGTATCCGATGAGGTCGATGAGCGGTACGGGCCGGTCGGCCGGCAACGCATCGAGGACACCGGACCGCTGACCCGCAAGCGGATGGAGACCATCGACGACGAGACCACCTCGGCGGCGATCGACTTCATCAAACGCCAACATGATTCGGACACGCCGTTTTTCGTGTGGATGAACATGACCCATATGCACTTCCGCACCCACACCAAACCGGAAAGTCTCGGTCAGGCCGGCCGCTGGCAGTCGCCCTATCACGACACGATGATGGACCACGACAACCATGTCGGCCGGTTGCTCGACTGCGTCGACGAACTCGGCATCACCGAGGACACCGTTGTCATCTACTCCACCGACAACGGCCCGCACGCCAACAGCTGGCCGGATGCGGCCACCACCCCGTTCCGCAGTGAGAAGAACACCGGCTGGGAAGGCGCGTTCCGGGTGCCGGAGATGA
Source organism: Mycobacterium sp. (assembly GCA_041303735.1). GTDB lineage: Bacteria > Actinomycetota > Actinomycetes > Mycobacteriales > Mycobacteriaceae > Mycobacterium. The sequence goes on along the minus strand of JBFYOQ010000161.1, from coordinate 1,194 downwards.
TCCGCTGGCCCGGACGGATCCCGGCCGGGGTGGTATCCAACGAGATTGTGCAGCACCATGACTGGTTGCCGACATTCCTGGCGGCCGCTGGTGAGCCGGATATCGTCACCAAGCTCAAGCAGGGACACACGATCGGCGACAAGACCTACCACGTCCACATCGACGGCTATGACCTGTTGCCGTACCTCACCGGAGAGGTCGACAAGAGCCCGCGGCGGGGAATGATTTATTTCTCCGACGACTGCGACGTTCTCGGGTTGCGCTATGAGAACTGGAAGATCGTGTTCCTCGAGCAGCGCTGCCAGGGAACCCTGCAGATCTGGTTCGAGCCGTTCACCGAACTGCGTGCCCCGAAGATCTTCAACCTGCGCACCGACCCGTTTGAACGAGCCGATGCCACATCGAACACCTACTGGGACTGGGTCTTGAAGAACATCTTCATCGCCCTGTACGGCAACGCATTGGTATTGGAGTTCCTGGAGACGTTCAAGGAGTTCCCGCCGCGTGCCGAGCCGGCATCATTCACCATCACCGCGGCGGTGGAGAAGCTCAAGAAGTACTCAGAGACAATGGGCGGTTGAGCTTGGCAGGCCTGAACTCCTGGCACGCCGGACCGACGAAGGCGGCGATCGTCGACTTCGTCGCCCGGGTGTCGACGCCGGGGCCGGATTACGTTGAGCCCGAAGCCCGGATCGCCGTCTTCGACAATGACGGCACGTTGTGGGTGGAGAAACCGGCATACGTCCAGCTGGACTTCCTGGTGCGTCGGTTGGCCGAACAGGCGGCCGCCGACCCGTCGCTGGGGGAGAAGCAGCCCTACGCCGCCGCCGCGTCCGGTGACCTGGCGTGGTTCGCCGACGCGGTCACCAAGCACTACGACGGCGATGATTCGATGCTGCAGGTCCTGTCCGGCGGAATTCTGTCGGCGTATCAGGGCCTGACGGTCGAGCAGCACGCGGAGCAGGTGAAGGCGTTCTTCGCCGATGGCCGACACCCGATCCTGGATCGGGCGTACATCGCATGCGGCTACACGCCGATGGTGGAGTTGCTTCGCTACCTGGAAGCACACGACTTCACCAACTACATCGTCTCGGGCGGTGGACGCGACTTCATGCGTCCGGTGACAGCACAGATGTACGGGATCCCCCCGGAACGGGTGATCGGCAGTTCGGTCGGCCTGGACTTCACCGACGG
>JBFYOQ010000160.1:0-5674 GCA_041303735.1 Mycobacterium sp. | reverse complement strand
CAAGCCCGCGATCGTTCTTGAGCAGGGGGTGAACGGCGACCAAATCGTGATCTACGACAATGGCACCCAGATGCCGCTGATCTGGACCCATCTCGTCCGGGCAACGTTGGAAGGCAAGGCGCTGCACAATGTCGAGAACGCGATGTTCGCCGCCGGAATGGCCTACGCGCTCGGCAAGACACTGGATCAGATCCGCACCGGACTGCGCACCTTCGATAACAGCTTCTTCCAGAGCCCGGGGAGGATGAATGTCTTCGACGAACACGGTTTCCGGGTGATCCTCGACTACGGGCACAACGAGGCGGCGGTGGGGGCGATGGTCGACCTGGTCGACAGGCTCAAGCCGCGCGGGCGCCGGATCGTCGGCGTGACCTGCCCGGGTGACCGGCGCGACGAGGACGCGGCGGCTATTGCGGCTAAGGTCGCCGGCCATTTCGACTCCTACATCTGCCACCGCGACGACAATTTGCGCGGCCGCGGGCCCGACGAAATGCCGAAACTGATGCGGGCCGCCCTGATTGCCGAGGGTGTCGCGCCCGACGCGATCACCATCATCGAGGAGGAGGAGGAGGCCCTCGACGCGGCGCTTTCGCGTGCGCAACCCGACGATTTGGTGTTGTTCTTCTGCGACGGGATCACGCGCTGCTGGAAGCGGATCGTTCACTTCACCCCGAAGTTCACCGCGACCGGGCCGGAACCCGTCGCACAGCGTCTGGCAGCATCCAGCTTCGGCGTTCCCGATGGCTTCGTTCTCACCTCGGATGATCGCGGTGTGCTGATCGTTCCGGCGAAATCATAGGGAGACGTGACAGAATCTCATTCGCTCATCGGGGCGAGTGTCATCCCGAAACTGGCCGTCATCGGCGGTCGGCTGGAGGACGACAATGCCGCCATCTATGACGAGATGCGCCGTCTGGCGGGTGGCAGGATCGTCGTCTTCGCGACGGCGTCGTCGGTGCCTGACGAGGTCGGCGCCGAAACCGTTGAGGTGTTTCGCGCCCATGGCTTCGATGCCGTCCTGGCCGGGGTGCACGGCGCCGGGGCGGGCCAGGCCGCGCAAGACACGGCGATCGCCGATCTCGTCGCGGACTATGGCAGCGTCTATTTCACCGGCGGCGACCAGGCCCTGATCACCGGGGCGCTGGCACCCGGCGGCACGGAAAGCCGGGTGCTGAAAGCGATCCGCCAAACGCAGCGCAACGGTGCGCTTGTCGCCGGGTCGAGTGCTGGCGCCGCCATCATGTCCGATGTGATGATTTCCGGCGGCACATCGCTGGAAGCCGCGACCTATGGTGTGGTCGATGACCCGGACCAGCCCGGAATGCTGCTGGAGCCGGGGCTCGGCTTCTTTCCCTGGGGCATGGTCGACCAGCATTTCATCAAACGTGGCCGGCTCGGCCGGTTGATCGTCGGGATGCAGGCGTCCGGAGCGAAGCGCGGCTTCGGCATAGACGAAAACACCGCCTTGTTCGTCGAGGGCAAGCGTGCACAGGTGATCGGCGAATATGGCGTCTTCGTACTCGATCTTGAAGAGGCGAACGTCGATCGCAGTCTCGGGCTGATCGAAAGTATCGGTTTCAGCTATGCCGACAACGGTGACGCCCTCGACCTGGAAACGGGCGAGGTCCGGCCCGGTCCGGGCAAGCGGCCGGTGACCCGGCGCGACATTACCTACAAGGCTCCCGCCCGCTCGCTCCGCAACGTCTTCGGCGCCTACACGCTCTACGATCTCGTGGCGCGGCTGGTGCTGGGGGACCCTGAGGCTTATCCGGCGGATCGCGCCCGCGCAATCGAGCCCAAGGCGGGTTGCGCCACCAGCGTCGAAATCTCCCGTGCACGCGGCCGGGCGGCTGCTTACATTCTGGGGGGCGGGCGTGATTTCCGCATGACGGCGGTGGATTTTCGAGCCAGCATGCAGACGCGCTTGCTCACTGCGGCGCAACTGGCGGAGAACCGGCGGGCGTCGCTGTCCCGCGACTATGGTGTGCCGCCGGGAGAGCAGGCGCGCCTGATGATGCTGGGCTCGGCCCCGCTGGACTGCGGCAGCCCGCTGCTGGCGGAACTGGCGTCGCAGTGCGAGGGGCCGGTAGGCGTGCTTGCCGCCGCTTCCGCCGAGCCCCGCGCGACCGCGCGAAGTTACATCCGCGCCCTGCGCGGCAACGGCGTCGAGGCCATCGATCTGCGCGTCACCATCGGCAATGTTGATCGCCGGATGCGCGAGGAAGCGCTGGTCGAGCAGATCGCCGCCCTGCGCACCATCGTCCTGACCGGCGGTAACCAGATCAGGCTCGTGGAATCCTTGCTCTACCGGGGCGATGTCACGCCACTGCTGATGGCCATTGCGCGGGCGCGGTCGGCCGGCGCGATGATCGTCGGGGTCAGCGGTGCGGCCTCGGCGCTGTCCGGTTTCATGATCGGCGGCGGCACGTCCTACGAAGCGCTGCGCTTCGGCATTGCCTCGGACATGGGACGGCACGGTTTGGTGATCCAGGAAGGGTTGGGATTTTTCGGCGCCGCGATCATCGATCAGAAACTGTCGTCCTCGCGCCGTCTCGGCCGCCTCGCCGTCGCCTGCGCCGAGGAGGGCGTTCGCTTCGGGCTCGGTCTTTTGGAAGACAGCGGCGTCATCGCCAACCACGACAACAGCCAACTCACCGCGATCGGCACGCGCGGCGCCGTCCTTGTCGAGATCGATCCGCTCAAGACCGAGCTTGCGGGGGACGATTTCATCGCACCCGACACCAGGCTGTGTTTTGCCGGCCCGGGGGATGTCATCGACATGGCGGCCGGGACCGTCACCCGGCTGGCGCCGGCTACCGCTTCCGCCGCCGAGTTGGACACGCTGGTAAATGAACTCATAAAGGACTGCGTTGGTAGTGCCGGCCCGGTGACCGCGCCTGGTGTCACCCAAGAAGCGCATATTGCCTTGCGCTATCGCTCCAATGGGGATGGCACCGGCCATCTCGATATTGAAAGTATCCGTGATCGGCACGGATGAAACCAAAAGAATGGAACAGCCATGTATTTCGACGGGGCCACACTGACCACACTGCTTTCCGATGCGGAGAAGGCGGCTGCAAACGCTCCTGCCATTGCCGCCGATGCACGCGCTCAGACCTCGCCGCTCGCCGTCATCGAGGCCGCCGTGGAGCTGCCGGAACTGGGCGAGGCCGGCGTGACGGCTTTTCTCGATGCGCAGGGGATCGAACTGCGCGACATGCCCCCCGGTCATCGTTTGATCGCAGGGGCACTGGCGACGAACGGCAAGCTGAAAGAGCGCCTGCACGCCGCCTGTGCGGCCTACTACGAGACGGACGTGGCCGTGCTTCCGCTCGCCGTGCCGGATGCGCCGCAGACGGACACTCCGCAGGCGGACGCTTCGCATGCCGAGTAAGACAGGCTGAGTGAAACCGTGCTGCGCCAGAACTACGATCTGCCAGGCTCGCCCTATCGTCTGACCGTGCTGCGCTTCGGTGAAGCGGGCACCGGCCGGAAAGCCTATGTTCAGGCCGGACTGCATGCCGACGAATTCCCCGGCATGCTGGTTTTGCGCCTTCTGGCCGGGCATCTGGCCGAAGCGGATGCCCGCGGCGCGGTCCACGGTGAAATCCTGCTGGTGCCGCAGTCAAATCCGATCGGCTTGGCGCAGACCGAAACCAGCTTCCTGTCCGGTCGGCTCGAGAGCGGCACCGGGGAAAACTTCAACCGGAACTATGCCGATCTGTCAGACCTCGGCAGCCTGTCGCTGGGGCCGGACGCGGCGTCGAACGTCGAAACGATCCGGGCCGCGATGTCCGCACGGCTTGCGGCGATGCAGCCGGATGGAGCGTTGGCACATCTGCGCCACACGTTGCTCACGCTCGCTCATGACGCCGACCTCGTGCTCGATCTTCACGCCGACAACGAGGCTGAGCCGCACATGTACGTCGGCCCCGCGCTGTGGCCGGCGGCCGAGGACATCGCCGCGGCGATCGATGCGCGAGCGGTGCTTCTGGCAGAGGTCTCAGGCGGTTATCCCTTCGATGAGGCCTGCGCCGGTCCCTGGTGGGCGCTGGCCGCGAACCATCCCGGTCTGCCCATTCCGCCGGCCTGCCTCGCCGCCACGCTGGAACTGGGCTGCAACGACGACGTCGATCCCGAACGCGCCTCCGATCAAGCCACGGCGCTGCTGCGCATGTTGCAAGCACGCGGCTTCGTCGATGGGTCGGGAGGACGCCCGCGCTTGTCCTGCCGCGCCACGGCGCTGACGGCGATGGCGCAACTGCGCTCGCCGGTCACCGGGCTCGTCGCCTATCACCGCCGGCTGGGCGATTGGGTCCACACGGGCGATCTCGTCGCCACGGTGATCGATCCGCTTGGCGAGGAGACGGAATTGCGTGCCGAGACCGACGGGCGGCTCTTTGCCCGCCACAGCCAGCCGTATGCCTGGCCCGGACGGGTGATCGGCAAGATCGCCGGCGACATTCCGCTGGATGGCAAAGAGGGCAATTTGCTTTCGGATTGAGATGGCGTGCCCGGCTATTGTTCAAAGCCAAACCTGCATTGGGGATCATCATGTCGGAACTGCTCGCGCATTCACTCGCCCTGCCCTGCGGTGCCCGCTTGCGCAACCGCCTCGCCAAGGCCGCCATGACCGAAGGCCTGGCTGACCCCGCCGGAATACCGACAGCGGAACTGAACAGGCTGTACGGGCTGTGGAGCGACGGCGGCGCGGGGCTGCTGTTATCCGGCAATATCCTGGTCGATGGCGACCACCTCGAGCGTCCGGGCAATGTGATCATCGACCGAGAGCCTGATGCGGCAATGCAGGCGGCGCTGTCACGTTGGGTCGCAGCTGCTACCCGAAATGGCAATCACTTCTGGGCGCAGATCAGCCATGCCGGGCGCCAGACACAGAAAATCATCAATCCGCATCCGAAAGCGCCCTCCGCGGTAAAGATCGGCTTGCCGGGCGGCCAGTTTGGTGAACCCGTTGCGCTCACAGTTGCCGAGATCGACGACATCGTGCGGCGCTTCGGGGTGTGCGCCGCAGCCGTCAAAGCGGCTGGCTTCACCGGGGTACAGATTCACGCCGCCCACGGTTACCTGCTGTCGCAGTTTTTGAGTCCGCGCAGCAACGTGCGCACTGATCAGTTCGGTGGTGCACTCGCTAATCGCGCCAGAGCATTACTCGAGACCGTGAAGACGGTGCGGGCGGCGGTCGGGCCTGACTTTCCGGTGGCGGTCAAACTCAACAGTGCCGACTTCCAGAAAGGCGGATTCGCCTTTGAAGACAGCCTGCAGGTGGCGCAGTGGCTGCAAGACGCGGGCGTCGACCTACTGGAAATCTCCGGCGGCACCTACGAGCAACCGAAGCTACTGGGCGTTGCGGGCATCGAGGAGGAGGAGCCGCAACATGTCGCACACTCCACGCAGATGCGCGAGGCATACTTTGTGGATTTCGCACTCGCCATGCGGGAAAAAGTTTCTATTCCGCTGATGGTGACCGGAGGCTTCCGTCGGCGCGATGTCATGGAGCAGGCCATCGGTAGCGGCGGTGCCGACCTGATTGGCGTGGGACGGCCGATGTGTGTGATGACGGATGCACCCGACCAACTCCTGCAGGGCCTAGCGGAGCTGCCGCGCTTTGAGGCGCAACTGGCGCTGCTGCCGACCTGGCTGGGCTTTCTCAACA
>JBFYOQ010000159.1:0-7509 GCA_041303735.1 Mycobacterium sp. | reverse complement strand
CGGCGCGGCGTTGCCCATCGGAGATGAGGAGCTGCCGTTGCTCGTGCGCCGAGGCCGAATTCTCGCTGACGGACGTCGCCGCGGCGGCAGCGAGGCGTACCTGTGCGAGTTCGCCTTCAATCTCCTTTAGCGACGCGGCGGCCTGCTCGGCAGTCGCCCGGCGCTGCTGGGCGGGCAACAGGGCCGCTGACAACTGCCGCAGCGTCGCGCTATGTTCCTCGTGCCGGCGAACCCGGTCATCGACCTCGGTGACCGCGGCCCGGCACTGGTCCACCTCCGCTTGGGCGGCAGCCAGCCGGGTGATCATGGTCTTCCATTCACCCGTGGGCTTTTCAGTGCTGGCAGTGAAGTACTTTCCGAACTCCGCCTCGATGGCCTCGATGAGACTCGGCTCGCCGCCGGACTGTGCCGCGTAGTCGCCGGCGGCAACATCGAGAGCGCGGGTGAGCGCGTCGCAGCCGGACAGGTCCACCGCGGCTGTGGCGGAGGCCTGCAGTACGCGCTGTGCGCTCCACAGTCCCATATCGACGGTCTCGGCCAGCATGGCCAACACCCGATCATGGGCTGGATCGCCGTCGAGCTGTTCGGGCTTGGGTTCGCTGATGTTCAGCTCAGTGATCGGCTTCTTGTGGAACCGCTTGCGGTAGACGAAACGGTATGCGCCGGTGCTGATCTCGGCCTCAATCTCAGCCCCCACATCGGCGCCCATCGGCTTGACCTGCTTGACCTTCTCCTTGGCGGAGCGGTCCTTGGCCTCGATGAGTAGGTCGAGAGCGTCGAGAATCGACGACTTACCGATCTCGTTCGGTCCGCAGACCACGATCACGCCGTGATCGGGGAACTCGATCTCGCGGTCGGCGATCCCGCGGAAGTTCCTCAGAACCAACCGGTGCAGGATCATGCGGGGCCTCCCTGCCGCAGCCGCATCAGCAGTGCCAGTGCGCCGCGAGCGGTATCGGCGTCGTCTCCGGTGCCGCGCGCCGTCTGCACCAATTCATCGACCGCCTCGGCGGCGAACCCGCTGATGCCGAGATCATCGAATTCATCATCGGCCGGCATCACAGCAAGGTCGGTGTGCCGCTCCCACATCCTCACCGAGGCGAACAACCTCGAATACTTCTCAAGGCAGGCATCGAGTGCCGCACGGTCGGTGACGGTGAGCGTGCCGACGAGTTTGAGCCGCACCACGGTGCGCTCCTTGTCAGGAAGTGCGGCGAGCATGGCGGCGAGGGCTGCGATGTCGGCGGCACTGTTGAGGTCAGCGCGCCGCGTGAGGAACCGCCACTTGCCGACGGTGCGGGACGTGACGGTCACCGGGTGGGCGGGGTTCGTGTCGTCGATGTCGACGACGAGGACGTGGCCCGGATCGGGCTCCTTGTCGTCATAGTTCGTGACCTCCGGTGACCCGGAGTACCACACCCGATCGCTGTTGCCCACCGGAGTGCGGGAGTGCTTGTCGCCCAGCGCTACATAGTGCACCGCTGCCCGGTCCAGCGCCGCCGTCAATCCCGCCATCGAGATCTGCGCCGCATTGTCGGGATCGGAGTAGTCGACATCGTCGACGGTCCCGTGCGCGACCAGGATGCGCACCGTACCGTCAGCCCGCAGGTCCGCGAGCACCTCGGCGGCCAGATCGATGGTCGGGCGCTTTGATCGCCACGGCGCGGCCACGATCTCGACACCGGGGCGGACTTCCCACAGGCCGGCCCGGTCCAGCACCGTGACGTTGTCGGGGCATTCCCGGGTGAACAGCGCGCTGGTGTAGACCGACCCGGCGTCGAGCGGATCGTGGTTGCCGGGCAGCAGGTAAACCGGTACGCCGATCCCGCGCATCGCATCCAGGGACCGGCTGATCACGTCGGGGGCTAACTGATTGTGCTCGAACACATCGCCGGCGACGACGACGAATTCCGCTCCCGTCTCGGCAGCGACTGCACCCAGGGCGGCGACGGCCTCGCGCCGGGCGGCGGAGTACCGCGCCTGCGCGTCACCGTCCAGAAAATGGCGCGTCATCCCCAGCTGCCAGTCCGCGGTGTGCAGGAACTTCATATCCCCCGACGTTCCTTCCCTTAGTTCTGGCGCGAGTTTATGGCGGGGGTCCGACAAGTCCGGGGATCACGCGCGCGCCGTGCCCTAACCTGGGGCGCATGAGAACCCTGGTGCTGATGCGGCATGCCAAGTCCGACTATCCCGAGGGTGTGGCGGATCACCGGCGGCCGTTGGCGGCCCGGGGAATCCGCGAGGCCGCACTGGCCGGTGAGTGGCTGCGCGAGAACGCGCCGGCCGTCGAATCGGTGCTGTGCTCCTCAGCGGTCCGGACCCGCCAGACCCTGGAGCGGACCGGGATCAGCGCACCGGCGAGTTTCCTCGACGAACTGTACGGCGCCAGTCCCGGGGCGGTGATCGGCGCGATCAACGGGGTCGGCGATGACATCGCCACCCTGCTGGTCGTGGGCCACGAACCCACCACGAGCGAGGTGGCGCTCGGCCTGGCCGGACCGGGCAGCGACACCGACGCCGCCGACGGCATCGCGATGAAGTTCCCGACCTCGGCGCTGGCCGTGCTCCGGGTGCCCGGGCCGTGGTCGCAACTCGAACTCAGCGGCGCGGAGTTGGTGACGTTCCACGTGCCGCGCTAGGTGCTCCGGCAGCCGGGGTGAAAAGCCTAGGAGTTGGTGGCCAGCGTCAGTTCCATCAACTTGATGGCCTGAGCGCAGGCGTCGATGCCGGGAGCCTGCGGGTTGATCCACCACCCGACCACACCGGCGGCGTCGCTGGCCACACCGCAGCCACCGTTGGGATCACCCGGAACCCGCATCACGATCGACGCAATGCCGTTGATGGCGCGACTCTCGATGGGGTACTTCAGCGCTTCGGCGGTCTTGCGCTCGTTGTCCAGGCTGCCCTGCTCGAACCAGAACCGGGTGATGTCGATCAGCCCCGCGGGGTTGGCGGCCTGCCAGCGGCAGACCGCGCCGATGAACGTGCTCTGGATGTCGAGTGGATCGGCACCGACGGTTTTGGCGAGCACGTCGGCGGTGAGGACGTCGCACTCCTTGAGCAGGTTCGGGTACTTCTGCGCGGAGTCGTCATTGCGTCCGGTGCTGCCGGTGCCGGCCTTGAGGGCACTGCCCTCGACGGTCCTACCGCAACCCGTCAGCACCATCAGCACGGCCAGGCCCGCCACCAGCGCGGCTGATGTACGGCGGCTCACTTGCTGTTCGCAATCGACTGGCGGGTCAACTCTTCGGCGACCTCGCACGGCGGCGGGAACGACCGATCAGCGAAGCTGACCGACCACTCGATGAAGTCATCGTTGAACTGGATGCCGATCTCGCAGAGGTTATCGCCCAGCATCGGGTCGGTGCCGACGGCGACGAATCCCGGGTTGCCGTCGATGGTGATGTCCTCGACGCTGGTGCGGGAGAGTTCCTGGGTCTTGCGTTCCCGCCCGATCGGGCTGCCGCGGAACCAGGTGAAGGAGAAGTGCGGCCCCAGGATTCCGCCACCGGCCAGCCACTGGCAGCCCGCCGTGTTGACGGCGGTCTTCACCAGGCCGACGACCCGGGTCTGCTCGGCCATCGTCTGGTCGCTGACGCCTCCGCATTCGGGGAACATCGGGCCGTGCTTGCCCTCAGTGGCCATCGGGCTGTCCTGCTGCTGCTGACCGGGGCCGGCCTGCACACCCGCGGGGTCCGAGCAGCCGACCAGGGCCGCCACCGTCATCGCGGCGCACGCGACGGCTGCCAGTGTGCCGGGATTCCTCACAGGATGCACTGTAGCGGCCATGCAGCCGTGAGCCGCCTGCACACGCACTGAACTGCGGGTATACCGCCCGGCGGCGGTATGCGACAGTAACGGAATGCTCCTGGCGCTGCTGCGGCAGTACGTCGCGCCGTACCGGTGGCTCGTCGCTGCCGTGATGGCGCTGCAGACCGTGAGCACGCTGGCATCGCTGTACCTGCCCACCGTCAACGCCGCCATCATCGACGACGGCGTCGCCAAGGGTGACACCGGACTCATCGTGCGACTGGGCCTGGTGATGCTGGCCGTCACGGCCCTTCAGGGACTCTGCGCAATCGGGGCGGTGTACTTCGGATCCCGCACCGGGATGGGTTTCGGGCACGACGTCCGAGCGGCGGTCTTCGGCTCGGTGATCACCTTCTCGGATCTGCAGACCGCGCGCTTCACCGCTCCGTCGCTGCTGACCCGAACCACCAACGACGTCGCGCAGATCCAGGTGCTGGTGCAGATGACCGCCACGATGCTGGTGACCGCGCCGATCATGTGTATCGGCGGCATCGCCATGGCGATCCACCAGGACGCCGGGCTGGCGTGGCTGCTGATGATCAGCGTGCCCGTACTCGCGCTCGGCAACTACCTGATCGTGTCGCGGATGCTGCCGATCTTCCGCAGCATGCAACGGCTGATCGACGGCATCAACCGGGTGCTGCGCGAGCAACTGTCCGGGATCCGGGTGATCCGCGCGTTCGCCCGGGAGCCCTTCGAGCGCCGCCGCTTCGGCGAGGCCAACGAGGCCGTCGCCGACGCCGCGCTCGCGGCCGGGCGCTGGCAGGCCCTGATGCTGCCGGTGACGACGCTGACCATCAACATCTCCAGCGTCGCGCTGATCTGGTTCGGCGGCCTGCGAATCGACGCCGGCCAGATGCAGGTCGGGTCGCTGATCGCGTTCCTCTCCTACTTCATGCAGATCCTGATGGCGGTGCTGATGGCGACGCTGCTCCTGGTGATGGTGCCCCGGGCGGCCGTCTGCGCCGAACGGATCACCGAGGTGCTCACGACCCCGCCCGGGATCGCGGACCCGGATCAGCCGCAGCGCCCGTCGGCCGTGCGGGGTGTGGTGACACTCGACGATGCCGGATTCCACTACCCCGGGGCCGAACGGCCGGTGCTGGAGCGGATCTCATTCACCGCCGCCCCGGGAACGACGACCGCCATCGTGGGTGGCACCGGTTCGGGCAAGTCGACGCTGGTGGCGCTGATCTGCCGGCTGCACGACGTCACCGCGGGCTCGATCAGCATCGACGGCGTGGACATCCGCGACCGGGACCCCGAGGAACTCTGGTCCGCCCTGGGCCTGGTGCCGCAACGGGGATACCTGTTCTCCGGCACCGTCGCCGACAATCTGCGCTACGGCAAGGCCGACGCCTCAGACGACGAGATGTGGGAGGCCCTGCGGGTGGCCGCCGCCGACGAGTTCGTGCGGGCCCACCCCGAGGGGTTGCAGATGCCGGTGGCGCAGGGCGGCATCAACTTCTCCGGCGGCCAGCGCCAGCGGCTGGCCATCGCCCGCGCCGTGATCCGCCGACCGGCGATCTATTTGTTCGACGACGCGTTCTCCGCACTCGACGTGCACACCGACGCCGCGGTCCGGGCGGCGCTGAAGGAGGTGTCGGCGCAGTCCACCGTGATCGTCGTCTCGCAGCGGATCTCCACGGTCATGCACGCCGATCAGGTGGTCGTCCTCGACGGTGGCCGGGTGGTCGGGGTGGGCACCCATGAGGCGCTGCTCGTGAGTTGTCCGGCCTACGCGCAGTTCGCCGATTCGCAAATGGCCGGCGCCGGCATCGGCGGGCCGCCGTGACCGCGGCCCCGGTGCGCGGCGGGTTGCGCGCGATCGCCGCCGATCCCGGGCAGGGGCGATCTGAGGACTTCGCCGGATCGGCGATGAGGCTGCTGCGGCGGTTGACGCCACACCGGTGGCCCACCATGGCCGTGGTGGCCCTGGCCGTCGGCGGGGTGGTCCTGTCGGCGATCGGTCCGCGAGTCCTCGGCCATGCCACCGACCTGTTGTTCAACGGTGTGATCGGCCGCGGGCTGCCCGCCGGCATCACCAAGGAGCAAGCCGTCACCGCCGCGCGCGAGCGCGGTGACGGCGCCTTCGCGGACCTGCTGTCGGGGACAACCGTGGTGCCGGGTAGCGGAATCGACTTCGCCGCCGTCGGCCGCACCCTGCTGCTGGCGCTTTCACTGTATCTGCTTGCCGCACTGTTGATCTGGGCGCAAGCCCGGCTGCTCAACGTGATCGTCCGGCGGACCGTGCTGACCCTGCGCGCCGAGGTGGAAGACAAGGTGCACCGGCTGCCGCTGGCCTACTTCGACTCCCGCCAGCGTGGCGAACTGCTCAGCCGGGTCACCAACGACGTCGACAACATCTCGACGTCGATCTCGATGACGATCAGCCAGTTGCTCACCGCCGCGCTGACCGTTGTCGCGGTGCTGGCGATGATGCTCACCATCTCCGGTCTGCTGACGCTGCTCGCGATCGCGACGGTACCGCTGTCACTTCTTCTCACCCGCGCCATCGCCCGGCGTTCGCAGAAGCTGTTCGTCGCTCAATGGGCCAATACCGGCCGGCTCAACGCGCACATCGAGGAGACCTACAGCGGATTCACGGTGGTGAAGACCTTCGGCCACCGCTCCTGGGCGGCCGAGCGGTTCACCGAACTCAACGCCGACGTGTACCGGTCGGGTTTCGGGGCGCAGTTCTTCTCCGGACTGGTCGCGCCGGCGACGGTGTTCATCGGCAACCTCGGCTACGTCGCCGTGGCCGTCATCGGCGGACTGCAGGTGGCGGCCGGCCAGATCACCCTCGGCGGAGTGCAGGCCTTCATCCAGTACGTGCGTCAGTTCAACCAGCCGCTGACACAGGTGGCCGGCTTCTACAACACCCTGCAGTCCGGGGTCGCCAGCGCCGAGCGGGTCTTCGACTTCCTCGACGAGCCTGAGGAGATCGCCTCCACCGCGATCGAACTGCCACCGGGTCCGGGCAGGGTGGAGTTCCGCGACATCTCGTTCGGCTACCGGCGCGGCTCAGCGGTCATCGAGAACCTGTCGCTGATCGCCGAGCCGGGCAGCACGGTGGCCATCGTCGGGCCGACCGGGGCGGGTAAGACCACGTGCGTGAATCTGCTGATGCGGTTCTACGACGTCGACGCCGGGGTGATCCTGGTCGACGGCCGCGACATCCGCGAGGTGAGCCGTCAGTCGTTGCGGTCACGGATCGGCATGGTGCTGCAGGACACCTGGCTCCTCAGCGGCACGATCGCGGAGAACATCGGCTACGGCCGGCCCGGGGCCACCGAGTCCGAGATCCTTGAGGCCGCCCTCGCCGCCCGGGTGGACGGTTTCGTGCGGACGCTGCCGGACGGCTATCAGACACGAATCGGCGATGACGGCGGCAGGCTCAGCGCCGGCGAGCGGCAGTTGATCACGATCGCCCGGGCGTTCCTGGCTCAGCCTCAACTGCTGATACTCGACGAGGCGACAAGTTCGGTGGACACCCGCACCGAGCTACTGGTCCAGCAGGCCATGACCGAACTGCGCCGCGAGCGGACGACTTTCCTGATCGCCCACCGGCTCTCGACGATCCGCGACGCCGATGTGATCGTGGTGATGGACGGCGGCCGGATCGTCGAGCGCGGCAGCCACGCCGAACTCATGGCTCGCCGCGGCGCGTACCGGGCGATGATCACGGCCAGCTGAGGC
>JBFYOQ010000158.1:0-33383 GCA_041303735.1 Mycobacterium sp. | reverse complement strand
TCACCCCGCTGATGCGGGTGGTCTATGAGGGCGGTGGTGTGCTGGCCGCCGCGTGGCGGGACTTCGCGCGACTCGGTGCCGGCCTGACGGTGTCCAGCGCCGAGGCGGGAGCGGTGCGCTTCGGTTCCGAGTCCGAGGCGTCGCGGATGTTCGCCCGCTTCACCACCCAGTGGCAGTCCTGTGAGGGCACCACCGTGACGCTGGGAACCGGGGGAGCGGGTGGGTTGGAGTTGACCGTCTCCGCGGTCAAGGTGGACGGCCCGGTGCTCTCGGCGGTGATCTTCAGCGACTCCGGCGATGGCAGTGTGTACCCCACCGAGCATGCCGTGGGCGTGGCCGCGGACTGCATCGTCGATGTCGACGTCGCGATCACCGACCCGGTGCCCACCCAGCGGATCCCGGCCGGCCGGGCGGCCGACCTGGTCCGGGTGATGCTGGCGAAGATCAGCTGATCGCGCCGGCTAGGACGGCGCTTCAGCTGTTCGCGCCGGCTAGGACGGCGAGTTGGCGGGCTGGAACACCCCGGTCGAGTCGGCCTGCTCCTCGGCGCGGATGACGTGTACCACCGCGTTGATCAGCGCCAGGTGGGTGAACGCCTGCGGGAAGTTGCCGAGGTGGCGGCCGGTGGCCGGCTCGATCTCCTCGGCGTAGAGATGCAGCGGGCTGGCGAAGGACAGCAGCTTCTCGCACAGGTGCCGGGCCCGGCTCACCTCGCCGATCTCCACCAGCGCCGACACCAGCCAGAACGAGCAGATGGTGAACGAGCCCTCTTCCCCGGACAGGCCGTCGTCGGTCTCTTCGACCCGGTAGCGCAGCACCAGACCGCCCTCGGTCAGTTCGTCGGCGATCGCAAGCACCGTGGCGCGCACCCGCGGGTCGTCCGAGGGTAGGAAGCGCAGCAGTGGCACCAGCAGCAGTGAGGCGTCCAGGGCCGCGTCGCCGTAGCGCTGGGTCAGCACACCGCGGGAGTCGACGCCGTGGGCCAGGATGTCGGCCTTGATCTCGTCGGCGACCACCCGCCACTGCTCGGCGTAACTCTTGGAGCCCTGCAGATCGGCCAGTTTCGCGCCGCGATCGAGTGCCACCCAGCACATCACTTTCGATGACGTGAAGTGCTGCGGCTCGCCGCGGACCTCCCAGATGCCGCGGTCGGGCTCGCGCCAGTGTTTGATCGCCTCCTCGACCTGCTCCTTGAGCACCGGCCACAGCTGGTCGGAGATGTTCTCCCGGGACTTGCAGTGCAGGTACACCGAGTCCAGCATGGTGCCCCAGATGTCGTGCTGGCGTTGGTTGTAGGCGCCGTTGCCGATCCGCACCGGCCGGGCGCCGTCGTAGCCGGAGAGATGGTCGAGCTCGCCCTCGACCAGTTCTCGCTCGCCGCCGACGGCGTACATCACCTGGAGTGGTTGGCGCTCACCATTGTTCGCCCCGGACACGTCGGCGATGAAGGAGAAGAAATCGTCGGCCTCGCGGTCCAGGCCGAGCGTGTACAAGCCCCACAGCGCGAAGGTTGAGTCCCGCACCCACGCATAGCGGTAATCCCAGTTACGTTCCCCGCGTGGGGTTTCCGGCAGCGAGGTCGTACTCGCCGCCAGCAGCGCGCCGGTCGGCGAATACGTCAGACCCTTCAACGTCAACGCGCTGCGCTGCAGATAGGCACGCCACGGATGGTCGGGGAAGTGCCCGATGTTGATCCACTGCCGCCACGCCTCGCTGGTCTGCCACATCTTGTCGGTGGCTTCCTCGTAGGTCTGCGGCGCGGGGTGTTTTGACCAGGACAGGGCGACGAAGGCGTTGTCGCCCTCCTTGAGCCGGGTTCGGGCCCGCGCCTCGCGGCCCTCCAGACCGATCCGCAGATTGGTGGTCAGCCGCAGCATGGGATTGGCGTCGGGGTCGGTGCGCGATCGGGCGACCGCTTCGTTGTAGGCGTTGGCGGAGTACTCCCAGGCGGCGTTGATCCGGCCGTAGTCGAACGACGGCTCACAGTTCATCACCAGTTCGACGGTGCCGCTGACGCACCGGACGGTGCGCAGCAGGATGTGTTCGGCATCCCAGTCCATCGGGGTCCGCCGGTGCGTGCGCGAGCGCCCCTCGAGGTCATGCCACGGCCCCATCACCAGGGCGTCACGCACGATCACCCAACCGGTGGGCGTCTGCCAGGTGGTCTCCATGATCAGGCTGCCCGGTAGGTAGCGCCGCGCCGCGGGCACCGTCACCCCGTACGGTCCGAGCCGGAAATGCCCGGCACCGCGGTCGAGGATCGCGCCGAACACGCTGGGGGAGTCCGGCCGCGGCACGCACATCCACTCCACCGAACCGGCCGCCGAGATCAGGCAGGTGTTCTCGCAGTCGGAGAGGAATGCGTAGTCGGCGATCGGGGGGAACGGGCCGCGATGCGATCCGCCCGGGACGAACGCCCCGAGATCGGGCACGGAGATCCCCCGTGCGGCGCCGCCGGGACCCGCGCCGTTGCCGGTGCTCTCTCCGATGTCCTCACCTGCGGGTTGGGTGTGCAAAACCATCCCGCCATCATGGCCGTCGCGGCCGCGTGCGTCCACCGAACGGGCCAGAACGGCGTCGCGGCCCCGCGCGGGCATAGGGTGATCGGGTGTCCGGGTTGCTCAGCTGGTGGGATGGCTTCGAACTGTGGCTGTCCGGGCTGGGCTTCGTGTTGCAGACCCTGCTGATCATGCCGGTGGTCCTGCTGCTGGCCTACGGCATCGCCCGCACGACCGACGCGGTGCTCGGCTGGGGTATCCGGTCCATCCGGCGGCTGCGCCGCGACTCCGGGCCCGCCGCGTGACCGGTATGCCGCGGTCGCGGGTGCGGATCGCACTGGTCGCCCTGTTGGTGCTCGTCATCGTCGTCTGGCTGCTCAACCGCTGAGATAGCGGCCATCTGGACCGGTGTTAAACTTCGCGGCGTGCATCGGACGAGGATCGACAGCCATGGCGGAGCAATCGGCTCCGTCGCTGTACCTACGTCCGCCGTCACCTGTTGTCGCTGACACCGCCTGCGCCCGTCGAGGTCGAGGTGTCGGTGAGAGCGTCGCGCTACCACCGCCATTCCGTCGTGACGGGCTGCCCCCAACCACGACGAGAAAGGCTGCAGTCCATGACTGAATTCATCACCCCCGCATCCGTCACCCGCGCGTTGCGGACCGCCGGCATCGTGGCGTTGACCGCGACTCTGGTGGCCGCGTGCGGCGGCGGGTCCAGCGATGTGGCCGGCGGCGGCGACACCGGCAAGGCCGAGACCACCCTCAGTGTGGTCGCCTACGCGGTGCCCGAACCGGGCTGGAGCAAGATCATCCCCGCCTTCGCCGCAACCCCCGCCGGCAAGGGTGTCGACGTGACGACGTCCTACGGTGCCTCCGGTGATCAGTCCCGCGCGGTGGCCGACGGCAAGCCGGCCGACCTGGTGAACTTCTCCGTCGAGCCCGACGTCACCCGGCTGGTCAAGGCCGGCAAGGTGGCCTCGGACTGGAATGCCGATGTCACCGGGGGCATCCCCTTCGGTTCGGTGGTGACACTGGTGGTCCGGCAGGGCAACCCGAAGAACATCAGAGACTGGGACGATCTGCTTCGTCCGGGCATCGAGGTCGTCACGCCCAGCCCGCTGAGTTCGGGCTCGGCGAAGTGGAACCTGCTCGCGCCGTACGCCGTCAAGAGCAACGGCGGAGCGAACCAGCAGGCCGGACTCGATTTCGTCCGCGCCCTCGTCTCCGACCACATCACCGTGCGTCCGTCATCCGGGCGGGAGGCCAGCGACGTGTTCCTGCAGGGCACCGGCGATGTGCTGATCAGCTACGAGAACGAGGCCATCTACATCGAGCGCCAAGGTAAACCGGTCGAGCACATCAACCCGCCGCAGACGTTCAAGATCGAGAATCCGGTCGCGGTGCTGACCACCAGCGCCCACCCGGAGAAGTCGACCGCGTTGAAGAACTTCCTGTTCACTCCGGAGGGTCAGGAGATCTGGGCCCAGGCCGGCTTCCGGCCGGTCGACCCCGCCGTCGCCGAGCAGTTCATCGCCGAGTTCCCGGTGCCGCAGAAGCTGTGGACCATCGCCGATCTGGGCGGCTGGGGCACCGTTGACCCCGCCCTGTTCGACAAGGACAACGGCGCCATCAGCAGCATCTACAAGAAAGCCACCGGATGACGCTGGCCGCACCGGCAGCGCCGTCACCGGTCCGTCGCGATCGCTCCACCCCGGCCCTGGCCGGGGCCGCGTCGATCTGGTTGAGCGTCATCGTGCTGCTGCCATTGGCGGCCATCGTCTGGCAATCCGCCGTGGGCGGGTGGGAGGCGTTCTGGGCGGCGATCACCACACCGGCCGCGCTGGATTCCTTCCGGGTCACCGTGACGATCGCCACCGGCGTCACAGTCGTCAACGCCGTCTTCGGGTTGCTGGTGGCCTGGGTGCTCACCCGCGATGAGTTCCCCGGCCGCCGCCTCGTCGACGCCCTCATCGACCTGCCGTTCGCGCTGCCCACCATCGTGGCCAGCCTGGTGATGCTGGCGCTCTACGGCCCGAGCAGTCCGGTCGACCTGCAGCTGCAGCACACCAAATGGGGTGTGGGAGTGGCGTTGTTGTTCGTCACGCTGCCCTTCGTGGTGCGCTCGGTGCAGCCGGTGCTAATCGAACTCGACCGCGAGGTCGAGGAAGCCGCCGCATCGCTGGGCGCCACCAACCGGGTGATCTTCACCAGCGTGATCGCCCCGGCGCTGTTGCCCGCGATGCTCTCCGGGGCGGGACTGGCGTTCTCCCGCGCGATCGGCGAGTTCGGCTCGGTGGTGCTGATCGGCGGCGCGGTGCCCGGCGAGACAGAGGTGTCCTCGCAGTGGATCCGCACGCTGATCGAGAACGATGACCGCACCGCCGCCGCGGCCGTCTCCATCGTGCTGCTGGCGGCGTCGTTCCTGGTGTTACTGGTGCTGCGCACCGTCGGATCCCGCGCTGCGCGCCGCGAGGAGATCGCCGCGTGACGCTCTCGCCCCTGGCCCGCTACCTCGCCCGCTACACCGCGCTGGCCTACATCGTGGTTCTGGTGGCCGTGCCGGTCGGGCTGATCCTCTGGCGCACCTTCGCGCCCGGCTTCGGCGCGTTCCTCGCCTCCATCACCACGCCGGCCGCCATCTCGGCCCTGCAACTCTCGCTGCTTGTGGTGGCGATCGTGGTCCCGCTCAATGTGGTGTTCGGCGTCAGCACCGCACTATTGCTGGCACGCAAGCGCTTTCGCGGTAAGGCGGCGCTGCAGGCGATCATCGATCTGCCGTTCGCCGTCTCGCCGGTGGTGATCGGCGTGGCATTGATACTTCTGTGGGGCAGCGCGGGCCTGCTGGGCTTCGTGGAGAACTCCTGGGGCTTCAAGATCATCTTCGGGCTGCCCGGGATCGTGCTGGCCTCCATCTTCGTCACCGTCCCGTTCGTCATTCGCGAGGTCGAACCGGTGCTGTACGAGTTGGGCACCGATCAGGAGGAGGCGGCCGCGACGCTGGGATCGACGTGGTGGCAGACTTTTTGGCGGATCACCCTGCCGTCGATCCGGTGGGGGTTGACCTACGGAATCGTGCTGACAGTGGCCCGCACGCTCGGCGAGTATGGGGCGGTGCTGATGGTGTCGTCCAATATGCCGGGCACCTCACAGACGCTGACCCTGCTGGTGTCCGACCGCTACAACCGGGGAGCCGAATTCGGCGCCTACGCCCTTTCCACCCTGTTGATGGGCATCGCCGTACTGGTGCTGGTGGCCCAGGTGATCATCGACGCGCGCCGCTCGTCCCGGACGGAGGCGACATGACCGAGCCCACCCCCGGCGCCAACGCCATCGTGGTCAGTGGCGCCAACAAGCGCTACGGCGACTTCGCGGCGCTGGACGACGTCGATTTCGTCGTGCCGCAGGGATCGCTGACCGCGTTGCTCGGACCCAGTGGTTCAGGCAAGTCGACCCTGTTGCGCGCCATCGCGGGCCTTGATCAGCCCGACAGCGGAACGGTGGTCATCAACGGCCGCGACGTCACCGGTATCCCTCCGCAGCGGCGCGGTATCGGCTTCGTGTTCCAGCACTACGCGGCCTTCAAGCACCTCAATGTTCGCGACAACGTGGCCTTCGGCCTGAAGATCCGCAAACTGCGGAAACCCGAGATCGACGAGAAGGTCGACAATCTGCTCGAGGTGGTGGGCCTGACCGGGTTCCAGCGCCGCTATCCCGGACAGCTATCCGGCGGTCAGCGCCAGCGCATGGCCCTGGCCCGCGCGCTGGCCGTCGACCCCCAGGTGTTGTTGCTCGACGAGCCGTTCGGCGCTCTCGACGCGAAGGTCCGCGAGGATTTGCGGTCATGGTTGCGTCGCCTGCACGACGAGGTCCACGTCACCACGGTGCTGGTCACCCATGACCAGTCCGAGGCGCTGGATGTGGCGGATCGGATCGCCGTGCTGAACAAGGGCCGCATCGAGCAGGTCGGCACACCCACGCAGGTGTACGACAGCCCCGCCAATCCATTCGTCATGTCATTCCTCGGCACGGTGTCCTCGCTGAACGGAATCCTGGTGCGCCCGCACGACATCCGGGTCGGGCGCACCCCGGAGATGGCGATCGCCGCCGGCGATGGCACCGCCGAGAGCACCGGCGTGACGCGAGCCACCATTGACCGGGTGGTGTATCTGGGCTTCGAGGTGCGCGTCGAACTGACCAGCGCGACCACCGGTGACCCGTTCATCGCGCAGATCACCCGCGGTGACGCCGAGGCGCTGGGACTCAAAGACGGCGATACCGTGTACGTCCGTGCCACCCGCATCCCGCCGATCGCCGGCGTGGAGCAGGTCGCCCCGTCGGAAGGAACACCATGATCGGTTCAACTCGTCCGGCCGGAAAGTGGAAGTGGCTCGCGGCGATGATCGCCGTCGCAGCGGCGGCCGTTGCGGGGTGCAGCGTCACCACGTCCGGCACGCCGACGGACAACGGGACTCAGAACCCGGTGACCGGAGGCGTTGGCAGTCAGGGCGGCCAGGGCGGCGCGGGTGGCGCGGGCGGTCAGGGCGGCAAGGGTGGTCAGGGTGGTAGGGGTGGTATCGGCGGCGCTGACGGTGCCGATGGCGCTGACGGTGCTGACGGTGCCGACGGACTGCCGGGTGCCCCTGGCTAAGCGGCCAGTCGGGCCGCCACCGCGAGGTCGAAGCGGTCCAGCACCGTGGCGGCGAGCAGTGGGTGCGCGCCGAGCGGTTCGGCCATCGCCACCCCGTGGGTATCGGCGAGGGCGGCCACCCGGTCGGTGATGCGTCCGGGTGCGATGAACCAGGGTGCGATCGCGATGTGGCGAGCGCCCCGTTCGCGCAGCGCTGCGATGCCGTCGGCCACCGACGGCTGCGGCCCGGTCGCGTAGGCCACCTGCACGGCCGCCCACTCGCCGGTAAGCGAATCGGCCAGGGTAGCGGAGGCGACATTGGCCGCCGCATGCGACGAGCCGACCGCCACGATCAGCACCCCGGTGCCGGGCTGTGCGACACCCGTCTCGGCCAGACGCTCGCCGAGCACCTCGATCAGTCGCGGGTCCTCGCCGAGGGTGTCGGCCACCAGCACATCCTCGCGGCCGCTCTCAGCGATCATCGCCGGAATATCCACCCGTGCGTGGTAGGCGCTGGCGAGCAGAAGCGGCGTGACGACCCCCGGGCCCTCGAGGCCGGCCAGTACGTCGACCAGATTGGGCTCACTGCGTTCACAGAACGCCACCCGCACGTCGAGATTCGGGCGCAGCCGGCGGATCTCCTCGGCGACGGCATGCGTCACGACCGCCGACCTCGGGTCGGCGCTGCCGTGCGCGGTGAGGACCAGTTTCACGAGGCGTGCAGTCCGCACTCTGTCTTGGACAGGCCCTGCCAGCGGCCGCTGCGGGCGTCGGTGCCGTCCACCGGTTTCGCGGTGCACGGGGCGCAGCCGATCGACGGATAGCCCTCATCGACAAGGGGATTGACCAGGATCCCGTTGGCCTCGATGTAGGCCGCCATCTCGTCGTCGGTCCAGGCCGCCAGCGGGTTGACCTTCACGAGTTTGAACGCCTCATCGAAGCCGACCAGTGCTGCGTTGGCCCGTGTCGGCGCCTCCACGCGCCGGATACCGGTGACCCAGGCCGAGTAGTGACTCAGCGCGCGGCCCAGCGGCACCACCTTGCGCAATCGGCAGCATTCTCCGGGGTTGCGGGCGAAGAGATCCCTGCCATGCGCGCTGTCCTGCTCGGCCACGGTCTGCTCCGGTGTCACGTTGACCACGGTGATGTCATAGACGGCGGCCACCGCATCGCGGGTACCGATGGTCTCGGCGAAGTGATACCCGGTGTCCAGGAACAGCACGGGCACCCCGGGGCGGGCCGTGGCCGCCAGGTCGATCAGCACCGCGTCCTGCATATTGGATGCCACGATGTAATCGGTGCCGAAATGCTCGTCGGTCCACGCCAGCAGTTCCTGCGCGCTCGCGCCGTCAAGCTCGTCGGCGCCGCGGGCGGCCAGGGCGCGCAGTTCCTGTTCGCTTCTCACGGTGCGAGCGCTCATCGGCGTTCTCCGCTCTTCGCGCGAGCGCTCATCGCAAATCGTCCTCATCAGCCCGAACGGCCCACTGTGCGAACCGCTCTCCCTCAGCGCGCTGTGTGACGAAGTTACGCACCACCCGTTCGATGTAATCGCCCAACTCGGCACTGGTGACCTTGTGCTGGCGCAGCTTGCGGCCGAATCCGCTGTCCAGGCCCAGGCTCCCGCCCAGGTGCACCTGGAAGCCCTCGACCGGACCATCGCCGTCGTCGACCATCTGACCCTTGAATCCGATGTCTGCCACCTGGATGCGGGCGCACGAGTTGGGGCAGCCGTTGATGTTGACGGTCACAGGGACATCGAGTGTGGAGTTCAGATCGGCCAACCGCTGTTCCAGGTCGGGGACGAGCGACTGTGCGCGCACCCGCGTTTCGGCGAAGGAGAGCTTGCAGAACTCGATACCGCTGCAGGCCATCAGGTTCCGCCGCCAGTGCGACGGTGTCGACGGCAGTCCGAGGGCATCGAGCCCGGCGATCAACTCGTCGAGCCGGTCGTCGGGGACGTCGAGCACGATCAGCTTCTGGTAGGGCGTGAACCGGACCCGGTTGGAGCCGGCATTCTCGGCCAGATCCGCCACCGCGGTCAGGATCGTCCCCGACACCCGCCCGGCGATCGGGGCGACGCCGACCGCGTTGAGCCCGTTACGGAGTCGCTGCACCCCGACGTGGTCGATAGGACGGGTGACCGGCTCCGGCGCCGGACCGTCGATCAACGGGCGCTTGAGGTATTCGGTCTCGAGGACCTCGCGGAACCGCTGCGCTCCCCAGTCCTTGATGAGGAACTTCAACCGTGCCTTGGACCGCAGCCGCCGGTAGCCGTAGTCGCGGAAGGCACTGACCACCGCCTCCCACACATCGGGAACCTCATCCAGCGGTACCCAGGCGCCGAGGCGCTGGGCCAGCATCGGGTTGGTGGACAGCCCGCCGCCGACGAACACGTCGAAACCCGGGCCGTGCTCGGGATGGTTGACCCCGATGAAGGCGACGTCGTTGACCTCGTGCACCACGTCCTGCAGACCGCTGATCGCCGTCTTGAACTTGCGGGGGAGATTGGCGTATTCCGGCTTACCGACATAGCGGCGCACGATCTCCTCGATCGCCGAGGTGCCGTCGATCACTTCATCGAGCGACTCCCCAGCCAGCGGTGAGCCGAGCACCACGCGCGGGCAGTCCCCGCAGGCTTCGGTGGTCTGCAGACCGACCTCATCGAGACGGCGCCAGATCTCCGGCATGTCCTCGATGCGGATCCAGTGGTACTGGATGTTCTGCCGGTCGGAGATGTCGGCGGTGTCCCGGGCGAACTCGGTGGAGAGCTGACCGAGGGTGCGCAGTGCATGGGTGCTCAGTGCGCCGCCATCGCTGCGGACCCGCAGCATGAAATAGGGGGCTTCGAGGAGATCGATGTTCTCCTCACCGGTGAACGTGCCGTCATAGCCCTCGTTGCGCTGGGTGTAGAGGCCCCACCAGCGCAACCGGCCGCGCAGATCGGTCTTGTCGATGCTGTCGAAGCCCTGTTTGGCGTAGACGGTCTCAACGCGCTCCCGCACGGCCAGCGAGTCCTGCTCCTTCTTGAACTCCTCGTTGGCGTTGAGTGGTTCGCGCTCGCCGAGCGCCCACTGGCCCTCGCTGCGCGACTTTGCGGTGGTCATGGGGTACTCCTGGGATGAGGAGCTGTGGGACGGCGCGCAGCAACCGAAACAACGTTGGTTCGCCTGGCGCAGATCCGTCAGTCAGCTGGACGTGTTCGGACTACGGCACGAGAGGACAACAACAACAGCTGCAGATGCGCTTGAAGTCGACATGCCGCCGCGACACGAGCGCAACAGGGCGCTGCAGAACGGAGCCGACGGCCATGGGGCAATTGTGCCATGACCTCCGGTGGGGGCCCTAACCGGGAAGAACTTTGCCGCGCGATGAGCGAAACCCCACCTTCGAGGTCTCTGGAACACTGAGCCCATGCTGCCCGAGATCACGGTGAGCGCGGGCACGCCGTTCGGCATCTACCTGCACGTCCCGTTCTGTGCGACCCGCTGCGGCTACTGCGACTTCAACACCTACACCCCCGCCGAACGCGGTGATGCCACCCCGGACAGCTGGATAGCCGCCGTGGACGCCGAGTTGGAGCGGGCCGCGGCCGCGTGCGGACCGGTGCCGGTGGACACCGTCTTCGTCGGCGGGGGCACACCATCGCTGCTCGGCGCGCAGCGGCTGGGCGCGGTGCTCGACATCGTCGCGAGGCACTTCCCGGTTGCAGCCGGCGCGGAGATCACCACCGAGGCCAACCCGGAGTCCACGTCGCCGGAGTTCTTCGACGGCATCCGGGCGGCTGGTTTCACCCGGGTGTCGCTGGGGATGCAGTCGCTGTCGCCGCGGGTTCTCGCTGTCCTGGACCGCACCCATTCGCCGGGGCGGGCGCCGGCTGCCGCCGCCGAGGCCCGCGCGGCCGGCTTCGCCCACGTGAACCTCGACCTGATCTACGGCACGCCCGGGGAGTCCGATACCGAACTGCTGGAGTCGGTCGATGCCGCGCTGGCCGCCGGTGTGGACCACATCTCGGCGTACGCCCTGATCGTCGAGGACGGCACCGCCCTGGCCCGGCGGGTGCGGCGGGGCGAGATCCCGGCACCCGACGACGACGAACTGGCGCACCGTTACGAACTCATCGACGGCCGGCTCACCGCCGCGGGGTTGCAGTGGTATGAGGTGTCCAA
Organism: Mycobacterium sp.; assembly: GCA_041303735.1. Lineage (GTDB taxonomy): Bacteria > Actinomycetota > Actinomycetes > Mycobacteriales > Mycobacteriaceae > Mycobacterium. The sequence goes on along the minus strand of JBFYOQ010000158.1, from coordinate 22,090 downwards.
CTGGAGTCGTGACGGGGCGCAGTGTCTGCACAACCTCGGCTATTGGACCGGCGGACAGTGGTGGGGTGCCGGGCCGGGCGCACATAGCTTCATCGGCGACACCCGGTGGTGGAACATCAAGCACCCCAGCGCGTATGCGCAACGGCTCAGCGAGGGCGTCGCGCCGGTGGCGGGCTTCGAGCGACTCGGTGACCGGGACCGCCACGTCGAGCAGGTGCTGCTTCGCATCCGTCTGCGTGAGGGGATCCTGGCCTCCACGCTGAGCGCCTCGGAACGCGGCCGCGCCGAACGGGCCGTCGCCGACGGTCTGCTGGGAATCGACGGCGAGCGGTGTGTGCTGACCGACCGGGGCCGCTTGCTCGCCGATGCCGTGGTGCGCGACATTCTCGACTAGCGCCGGTGAGGTTCACCGCACGCCAAGAGGCCGCGAGGGCGGGGCAACCCTCGCGGCCTTGGGTGGGGAGACCGGTATTACTTGGCGTCAGCTCATGGTCAGCCCATGGCCCAGATCGGCGGGACGGGGCCGGCGCCGAAGGGCCAGAAGCCGGCTCCGCCGGCCCGGGTGTTGCCGGGGGTGGCGACGATGGCCGCATGCCCGGACTTCGTGCACACCGACGACATCGTGGAGTCCTGGCAGTCCATCTGGTTTTCGGCTGCGGCCACGGGGGCGAAGGCGACGGCGGCGGCGAGGGCGGCTCCGACGGCGGCCAGGGGGGCGATGAACTTGGTGCTCATGTGTGATTCCCTTTCTGTTGCGGCGGTGGGGTTTTGGTTTTCCCTCCGCCTGATGACTTCAGTCTAAAAAAGTACGAATTGAAAGTCACGAGCTTCATAGCAACTACATAGAAATTATGATTTTAACTTCGCACTTAGGTCGGTTTCAGGTTTCCGTAAGCGCATCGTTGTGCCGGCCGGGTATCGGGCGCAACCGCGAACGGCTGCCGGTGTCACATGCAGCACCCGACCGCGGACGGCGTCGTAGAACAGGCCGATCACATCGAGGTCGCCGCGTTGGTGGCGTACGCGTATCAGCGGGTGCTGGGCGAGGATCTCGGTCTGCACCGCCACATTGACGATGCCCAGTTGATCGGCCGGGTTGTATCCCTTCTCCGCCGCCGATCGCGCCAGTGGGTGGCGGCCGCCCCGAAATGCGGCCCGCGCGGTCTCGCCGTTGACGAGCCATGACGTGAGCCGCTCGTCAGCGGCGCTGCGCCGTCGCGTGGAGGACGGGTCGCCCAGTAACGCCTGCATCGCGGTGCACCCCGAATGGCCGCACACCACGATCGTGCCCACGCCCAGTTTGTCCACCGCCATGGCGATGGCCGCCTCGATCGAGGGATCAAGCCTTCCGGCGGGAACGAGGTTGCCGATATTTCGCGAGATGAGCAGTTCGGCGACGCCGCTTCCGGTGATCTCGGCAGGGCGGATCCCCGGATCGGTGCAGGTGATCACCAGCGACTCCGTCCTGGTTGGGCCATCGGAACCGGGTCGTGCCGGCGATACCGGGACTGGGGCGGTTTCATGGGCGGGTGCCTGCTCGCGGTGGATGCGCCCGCCTGCTGCCTCGTGCTGGCGTTGCCAGGCGTCGAGATACTCCCGAGCCGCGTGATCGACGAAGTCTGTTCCCATGTGCAGGTTCACAACGCTGCCGGTCGGCACCGATGACAACGTCTGGTGCAATCGGGGCAGCGACAGGCAGGTGCAGGATCCCTCAATCCGGACCTGCCACTGGCCATCTGCCGTCGGTTGCGCGGTGATCCTGGTGCGGGCCACCCGCCACGTCGTCATGAGGATCGACAACGCCAGGCCCAGCAGCACGCCCTCGAGCAGGTTGAGGAACACCACACCGAGCACGGTCACCACATACACGGCGATGTCGCCATTGCGGCGCGCGGTGGCGATGTGGGTGATTTTGACCAGCTGCACTCCGATCACCACGAGCAGCCCGGCCAGCGCTGCGGTGGGGATCTGTTCGACGAGGCCGGCGAAGGGCAGGGCGAACATCAGCACCCATACGCCGTGCAGCATGCTCGATGCCCGGGTTCGCGCGCCCGCGGCGACGTTGGCGGAGCTGCGCAAGATCACCCCGGTGATGGGGAGGCCGCCGATGGCGCCGGACACCATGTTGGCCGCGCCCTGGCCCACCAGTTCCCGGTCGAGATTGCTGCGGGTGCGGGTCTGCATGCGATCAACGGCGACGGCCGTCAGCAGGCTCTCCACGCTGGCGATCAGAGCAACTGTCAGTGCGCCGGCGGCGAAGGCCCCCCACCCGCCATCGGGCAGGCTGGGTAGCGCGATGGCATCTATCAGTGAGCCGTCGAGTGCGATGCGCGGCACGTCCAGCGACATCACCAGCGAGAGCACCGTGGCGACGGCGATGGCGACCAGGGGTCCGGGCACCAATCGCAGCGTCGCGGGCACGAACCGCCACCCGACCATGATGACGATCACCAGCAGGCCCAGCGCAATTCCGGCGGGGTTGGCCTCGGACAGGTGCAGCGGCAGGTCGGCGATGTTGTGCCAGGCCGAGCTGTGCGTGTCACCGCCCAGCAGGGCATGGAACTGCTGCAGTGCGATGGTGATGCCGATACCGGCCAGCATCGCGTGCACCACCATGGGTGATACCGCCAGCGCCGCCCGGCCCGCCCGGGTGAAGCCGAAGATGATCTGCAGCAGACCGGCGCACACCGTGATCGCACACGTGACCGCCCAGCCGAACTCGGCGATCAGCCCCGCGACGATCACGGTCAGCCCGGCGGCCGGACCGCTCACCTGCAGGGGCGAGCCGCCGAGGGCGCCGGCCACCACCCCACCGACGATGGCGGCGATCAGGCCGGCCAGCGCCGGCGCGCCGGAGGCGACCGCGATCCCCAGGGACAGCGGCAGCGCCACCAGGAACACCACCAGCGAGGCGGGCACGTCGTAGCGCAGGATCGGGGCCAGGGCGCCGCTGAGTCCGCCGGGGCTGCCGCGGTGCCGCGGTGCGGGTCGGGTGATCAATTCAGGTGAGGGCATACCGGCGATGCTATGAACCCCGTGTGCGTCCGCCAAGCAACGATGCCCGACGCATAGAAAACACATATTCGTGACCGGTGGAATTCCTCGGATTGAACTGCGAAATGGTGCGACGGTCGCGAAAACATGACAGGTCTATGACAAATCAGCTCCACGTTGATAGCGCTTGGCCGCAACAGGTTTCATGAAAAGATGCGTGCTGTGATTCCGGAAGTGACGCTCGTCACTGTCAATTCTGCGGGGAGGTCAGGGCGTGGCAGTAAGTGGGCGGTTTGCCGGCGTGCGCGGTGTCTGCAATCGCAGCGCGCGGCAAAGCTATGAAACTCATATGGACTCCATGACAACATGCGATGTGATCGACACAATTGTCATATGACAGGGACAGTGACGCCTCGCTCAGCGCGACAGCGCCAGGCCATCCTCGGGCAACTTCCGCGGATCACCCGGGCCGACGGCTCGCCGATCCGGGTACTGCTGGTCGATGACGAGCCGGCACTGACGAATCTGCTCAAGATGGCTCTGCACTACGAGGGCTGGGAGATCGACGTGGCCCGCGACGGTCAGCAGGCCATGGCCAAGTTCGCCGAGTTCGGCCCGGACCTGATCGTGCTCGACATCGGGCTTCCCGATGTCGACGGCCTGCAGATCCTCAAGTCGATCCGCGAGTCGCAGGGCTACACCCCGACGCTGTTCCTCACCGCGCGTGACTCCGTGCTGGACCGGGTGACCGGGCTGACCGCGGGCGCCGACGACTATCTGACCAAGCCCTTCAGTCTCGAGGAACTCGTGGCTCGACTCCGCGGCCTGTTGCGCCGCTCCCATGCCATGGCCGCCCCGGCCGACGAGGTGCTCCGAGTCGGTGACATGGTGCTCGACGGTGCCAGCCGGGAGGTGACCCGTGCCGGCGAGTCGATCGCTTTGACCGTGACCGAGTTCGAACTGCTCCGCTACCTGATGCGAAACGCCAACCGCGCCATCCCGCGGCCTGAGATCCTCGACCGGGTGTGGAACTACGGCTTCGGCGGCCGGTCCAGCGTCGTCGATCTCTACATCTCATATCTGCGTCGCAAGATCGACGCCGGGCGCGACCCGATGATCCACACCGTTCGTGGTGTGGGGTACATGCTGCGACCGTCGCAGTGACCCGGCGGTGGTGGCAGCCGCGTTCGCTGCGCCGGCAGCTCGCCATCGGGGTGTGCGCCATCGTCAGCGTGGCGGTGCTCGCAGTCGGCGCGGTCGCGGAGCTGAGTCTGCGCAACGAGATGATCGGTCTGGCCAACACCCAGGTCGGCAACTCCCTGTCCGCCTTCGCCTATTCCTATGACAAGGCCCGATTCGCACCGCCGGCGGCGAGAATGGTTGAACTCGAGAGTTTTCCCGGCCAGCCGCCCGGCACGGTGATCGCGCTGATCCGAAACGACCGCGCTGTGTTCGCTACGGCGTTCACCGACGGCGAGCCGGAAGCGGTGCCCCCCGATGTCGCGCGCGATCTGGAGTCGGTCAGCTGGCGCAGTGGCGAGCCCCGCACGGTGCGGCTTGGCGAGTGGGGATCCCATCAGGTCGGCAGCCGTGATCTCGGTGGGGGAGAGCGCCTGGTGTCGGCGGTGTCGCTGGCCGACGCCAACTCCACCCTCGCTCGCAATGCCGCCATTGTCGCCGTGCTGGTGCTGGTTGCGCTGCTGGCGGCGGCGGCCGCGACGGTGATCCTGGTCCGGAACGCGCTGAGGCCGCTGCGCCGGGTGGCGGCGATCGCTGGCCACGTCGCGACGCTGCCGTTGGAAGCCGCCGAGTACCGCATCACCGCGCGGGTCAGCGACCGCGACACCGACTCCGATACCGAGGTCGGTGTGGTTGGTCAGACGTTGAACCGCATGCTGGACAACGTGGACACCGCGCTGACCCAGCGCGCCGAGGCCGACCGGCGGGTGCGGCAGTTCATCACCGATGCCAGCCACGAGCTGCGCACCCCCCTGGCCGCGATCCGGGGATACGCCGAACTCACCCGCCAGGACAGCGATGCGCTGCCGCCGATGACGGAGTACGCACTCGAGCGGATCGAGTCGGAATCGCAGCGGATGTCCGCCCTGGTGGCGGATCTGCTCCTGCTGTCGCGGCTGGACGAGGGGCAGGACCTGCAGATCGAGCACGTCGATCTGTGCGAGGTGGCCGCCCTTGCGGTGAACGACGCCATGGTGAGTGCGCCTGATCATCACTTCGTCGCCGAACTTCCCGCCCAACCGGTCTGGGTGTACGGCGATCGAGCCCGGCTTCAGCAAGTGCTGGCCAACCTGCTCGGCAACGCCCGGGTGCATACGCCGGCCGGGGTCACCGTCACCGCCTCGGTCACCGCCCCGATCGGCGAACGGGTCGAACTGACCGTCAGCGATGACGGTCCCGGTATCCCGGAGGCGATCATGCCGAGTCTGTTCGGCCGCTTCGTGCGGGCGGATAGCGCACGGTCGCGCGAAATGGGCTGCAGCGGGCTGGGGCTGGCCATCGTCGCCTCGATCGCCGAGGCGCACAACGGCACGGTCACCGTTCAGTCACGGCCGGGACGCACAGCGTTCGTCGTTAGCCTTCCCGCGGCCGCGTAAGCGGACTCCGACCACCCGGCGGCGAAAACTGCTGCCCCCGTTGATCGCTCGACGTTCTCAGCTCTCGCATAGGAGGCTGTCAGTGTGCGCAAAAGTTCTGAAAGCGATATGAACTTCGTGATTTTTAGTTCGTACGTACCTAGCGTTGGTGACACGGAAGAACACCAAACGAAAGGACGTTGACGATGACCGTTTCACTTCGCCACCTCGCCCCTTTGGTCGCCGCTGTCATGGGCGCGGCCACCATCGCCTTCGCGGCCCCGGCCCAGGCTTCGGCGAACCCCATCCAGTGCCGGGAGGGCGGCAGCGCGAGGGTGTGCCAGAAGCAGGGCCACTCCTCGCTGCAATCCTCGCCGACGGTGCGCGCGCCGGGGCATGGCCTATTCAGCTCGGCGTGGTTGCCGGGCTACGGCCGGGGCCACCTGCCGCCGCTCATCGCGCTGGGCTGACGCGCTCACCACCGTGAGGGGTCTCCGGTCGGCCGGGGACCCCTCACGGGTGTTCTGCCCGCGGTGGCACTCGGCGAGCCTGGCTGCTAAACACCAAGCTGACGCCCCGTAAACTCGGGAACACGTGGAGGTGAGCCAGATGAGTACTGCCGATGACCGCCGGTTCGAGGTACTGCGGGCCATCGTCGCCGACTTCGTCGCCACCAAGGAGCCGATCGGCTCCAAGGCGCTGGTCGAACGCCACAGCCTCGGTGTCTCCAGCGCCACCGTGCGCAATGACATGGCCGTGCTGGAAGCCGAGGGGTACATCGCCCAGCCGCACACCAGCTCTGGTCGGGTGCCCACCGAGAAGGGCTACCGCGAATTCGTCGACCGCCTCGATGGAGTCAAGCCGCTGTCGTCGCCGGAACGCCGGGCCATCCTGTCGTTCCTGGAATCCGGCGTCGACCTCGACGACGTGCTGCGGCGGGCGGTGCGGCTGCTGGCCCAGCTGACCCGCCAGGTTGCCGTGGTCCAGTACCCGACCCTGTCGGCCTCCACAGTCCGCCACCTCGAGGTTGTCGCCATCACCCCGGCCCGGCTGCTGATGGTGGTCATCACCGATTCCGGTCGGGTCGATCAACGCATCGTCGAACTCGGGGACGTCATCGACGACCACCAGCTCGCGCAACTGCGCGATCTGCTCGGCAAGGCGCTGGAGGGCAAGAAGCTGTCGGCCGCCTCGGCGGCGGTCGCCGAACTGGCCGGCCAACTCGGCGACGGTCGCGGCGGCCCGCTGGGCGACGCCGTCGGCCGGTCGGCGACGGTCCTGCTCGAGTCGCTGGTCGAGCACCGCGAGGAACGGCTGCTGATGGGTGGCACCGCCAACCTGACCCGCAACACCGCCGACTTCGGCGGGTCGCTGCGTCCGGTCCTCGAGGCGCTCGAAGAGCAGGTGGTGGTGCTTCGCCTACTGGCCGCCCAGCAGGAGGCCGGTAAGGTAACCGTGCGCATCGGCCACGAGACCGAGGCGGAGGAAATGGCCGGGACAGCGGTGGTCAGTGCCGCCTACGGCAACTCGGGAACGGTCTACGGCGGAATGGGCGTCGTTGGCCCGCAGCGGATGGACTACCCCGGGACCATCGCGAACGTCGCGGCGGTTGCGATGTACATCGGCGAGGTACTCGGCAACCGTGCCGGCTGACAGCCGGCGCCGGTAAGGGAAGGTTCAGCGTGGCACGCGACTACTACGGCTTGCTCGGAGTGAGCAAGGGGGCAAGTGACGCGGAGGTCAAGCGCGCCTACCGACGGCTGGCCCGCGAACTGCATCCCGACGTCAACCCCGACGAGGAGGAGCGGTTCAAGGAGATCAGCACCGCCTATGAGGTGTTGAGCGATCCGGAGAAGCGCCGCATCGTCGACCTCGGCGGCGACCCGCTGGCCGCCGCCGGATCGGGCAACGGATTCAGCGGATTCGGCGGCCTGGGTGACGTGTTCGAGGCTTTCTTCGGCGGCGGCGTGGGCTCGCGCGGCCCGATCGGCCGGGTTCGCCCGGGTTCGGACTCGCTGCTGCGGATGCGGATGACCCTCGACGAGTGCGCCACCGGTGTGACCAAGCAGGTCACCGTCGACACCGCGGTGCTGTGTGACCTCTGCCAGGGCCGGGGCACGCACGGCAACTCCGCCCCGAGTGCCTGCGACATCTGCGGCGGGCGCGGCGAGGTCCAGAGCGTGCAGCGCTCGCTGCTCGGGCAGGTGATGACGTCGCGGCCGTGTCCGAACTGCGGCGGCGTCGGCGAAGTGATCCACGACCCGTGTCATCGCTGCGCCGGTGACGGGCGGGTGCGGTCGCGCCGGGATATCACCGTGAAGATCCCGGCCGGTGTCGGCGACGGGATGCGGGTGCGGCTTGCGGCCCAGGGCGAAGTCGGCCCCGGCGGCGGCCCGGCCGGCGATCTCTACGTCGAGGTCCACGAAAGACCCCACGAAGTCTTCCTCCGGGACGGAGACGACCTGCACTGCACCCTGTCGGTCCCGATGGCCGACGCCGCGCTGGGCACCGCGGTGACCGTCGGGGGAATCCTCGGCGGTGACGTCGAGATCGCCGTCGCCCCCGGCACCCAACCCGGTGCGGTGACCACGCTGCGCGGCCACGGCATGCCGCGACTGCGCTCGGAGACCCGCGGCAATCTGCACGCCCACATCGAGGTCACCGTGCCCACCAAGCTGGACGCCCGCACCCGTGAGTTGCTCGGTGAGATCAAAAGTCACAGCGGCGAACACGCCGCCGTGAAATCGGCCGCGGCCGCGCCCACCGCTGCCGCGGGCGGCGGTCTGTTCAGCCGTCTGCGTGAAACCTTCAGCGGCCGTTGACGATTGCCACTCTTTTCTACGCCGACGGGGTTCCGGCGGTCGGAGAACTGGTTCGCATCACCGGTGACGAGGGGTTTCATGCCGCGACTGTCCGGCGCATCCGGCCCGGCGAGACGCTGGCTGTGTCCGATGGCTCCGGTACGGTGGCCGACTGCGTGGTGGAGGCGGCCGACAAGCGGTGCCTGACGGCTCGTGTGCTCGACCGCCGCGTCGTCGCCCCGGCCTGTCCCGCGGTGACGGTGGTCCAGGCGATCCCCAAGTCCGAGCGCTCCGAACTGGCGATCGAGTTGGCGTGCGAGGCCGGCGCCGACGAGTTCGTCGCCTGGCAGGCCGCCCGGTGTGTGGCCCGCTGGGACCCCGACCGCGCCGAGAAGGGCCTGCGGCGGTGGCGGGCGGTTGCCCGCTCGGCGGCGCGGCAGTCCCGGCGCACCTGGATCCCGGCCGTCACAGGTCCGTTCTCGACCGCCGCCCTGGACGGGTTCCTGCGCGAGCGGCGCGCCGCCGGCGCGGTGCTTCTGGTGTTGCACGAGTCGGCCGAGAAACCGCTGGCCTCGATCCCGCTGGGCGATGCCGAGTCCGTCGTGGTGGTGGTCGGGCCCGAGGGCGGCATCAGCGCCGATGAACTGGACACCCTGGTGGCGGCGGGGGCGGCTCCGGTACGGCTGGGCCCGACGGTGCTGCGGACCTCGACGGCCGCCGCGGTCGCTCTGGGCGCGATCGGTGTACTCACGCCGCGCTGGCGGTAGGATTCTGGCAAGCTCGCCACCCCGGAAAGTAGGCATCGAAGACCACGTGACGCCCCGCGACACCAGCACTGCGGCGCAGGTGCGCAGCAGCATGACTGTTCCGCCCGACATCGTCCCGAGCCTGCTGGGTTCGACCGACGAGAACCTGCGTGCACTCGAACGTGCGCTGGCCGCCGAGGTGCATGTTCGGGGAAACACCGTCACCCTGTCCGGGTCTGCCGCCGACGTGGCACTGGCCGACCGGGTGATCTCCGAACTCGTCGCGATCGTTGCCGGCGGGCAGGTTCTGTCCCCGGATGCGGTGCGCCGCAGCGTCGTGATGATGTCCGGCGGTGACAACGCGTCGCCGGCCGAGGTTCTCACTCTCGATATCCTGTCGCGGCGCGGCAAGACCATTCGGCCCAAAACGCTCAATCAGAAGCACTACGTCGACGCGATCGACGCCAACACCATCGTGTTCGGCATAGGCCCTGCCGGCACCGGCAAGACCTACCTGGCGATGGCTAAGGCGGTTCAGGCGCTGCAGACCAAGCAGGTCACCCGAATCATCCTGACCCGGCCGGCGGTGGAAGCCGGTGAGCGCCTTGGCTTTCTACCCGGCACGCTGAGCGAGAAGATCGATCCGTATCTGCGGCCGCTGTATGACGCCCTGCACGACATGATGGACCCCGATGCCATCCCGAAGCTGATGACCGCGGGAGTGATCGAGGTGGCGCCGCTGGCGTACATGCGCGGCAGAACGATCAACGACTCGTTCATCATCCTCGACGAAGCGCAGAACACCACCGCCGAGCAGATGAAGATGTTCCTCACCCGACTCGGGTTCGGTTCGAAAATCGTTGTGACGGGGGATATCACTCAGGTCGACCTTCCCGGCGGCGCACGGCCGGGACTGCGTGCCGCGATGGACATCCTCGACGGGATCGACGACATCCACTTCTCCCATCTCACCAGTGCCGACGTGGTGCGCCACCGACTGGTCTCCGAAATCGTCGACGCCTATGCGCTGGCCGATGCCAAGGCCGGCGAGCAACACGGGCTGAGCCGTCCGCAGCGCCGGTCGCGGCGGTAGGGGCAGCCGCGCATGGGTTTTCAGCGAGTAGCGCAGGCGGATCGCGCGTGAGTATCGAGGTGTCCAATGAGTCGGGTGTCGACGTCTCCGAAGAGGAACTGATCAGCGTCGCACGCTTCGTCATCCGCAAGATGAATGTCAATCCCGGCGCTGAGCTGTCCATGGTGCTGCTGGACACCGGCGCGATGGCCGATCTGCACATGCGGTGGATGGACCTGCCCGGCCCCACCGACGTGATGAGCTTTCCGATGGACGAACTCGAGCCCGGGGGCCGCCCCGACGCCCCGGAGCCGGGCCCGTCCATGCTCGGCGACATCGTGCTGTGCCCGCAGTTCGCCGCCGACCAGGCCGCCACCGCCGGCCACAGCCTCGGCCACGAGCTGGCCCTGTTGACCGTGCACGGAGTACTGCATCTGCTCGGCTACGACCACGCCGAGCCCGATGAGGAGAAGGAGATGTTCGCTCTGCAGCGCCGGCTTCTGGAGGAGTGGGTCGCCGATCAGGTGCAGGCCTACCATTCCGAGCGGCAGGCCGAGAAGGATCAGCGGCTGCTGGACAAGTCGCGGTACTTCGACAAGTGACTCCACTGGCGCCGCTGCTCGGCGCGATCGCCCTCATCCTGCTCGGCGGACTCTTCTCGGCCATCGACGCCGCGGTCGGCACCGTGTCGATGGCACGCGTCGAGGAGTTGGTCCGCGATGAGCGGCCCGGGTCTGTCCGGCTGGCCCAGGTGGTCGCCGAGCGTCCCCGATACGTCAATCTCGTCGTGCTGCTGCGCATCGCGTGCGAGGCGGCGGCAACCGTTCTCCTGGTCGCCTTTCTGCACGACCGCCTCTCCCTGACATGGGCTCTGTTCGCCGCCGCCGCGATCATGACCGTCACCAGCTTCGTCGTCATCGGGGTGGGTCCGCGCACACTCGGGCGTCAGAAGGCCTACTCGATCGCCTTGGCCTCAGCGCTTCCCCTGCAGGCCCTCTCGGTGCTGCTGGCCCCGATCAGCCGGCTGCTGATCCTGCTGGGTAACGCGCTCACTCCCGGTCGGGGTTTCCGCCACGGGCCGTTCGCCTCCGAGATCGAGTTGCGCGAAGTGGTCGAGATGGCCGGCCAGCGTGGCGTGGTGGCCGACGACGAGCGCCGGATGATTCAGTCTGTGTTCGAACTCGGAGATACCCCCGCGCGCGAGGTGATGGTGCCGCGTACCGAGATGGTGTGGATCGAGTCCGGCAAGACCGCCGGCCAGGCCACATCGCTGGCGGTGCGCAGCGGACACTCCCGGATTCCGGTCATCGGCGAGAACGTCGACGACATCGTCGGCGTCGTCTACCTCAAGGACCTTGTGCGGCGCACCTATTATTCCAACAATGCCGGGCGTGACACCGCGGTCTCCGACGTGATGCGGCCCGCAGTGTTCATCCCCGACTCCAAGCGACTCGACGACCTGTTGCGCGAGATGCAAGGCGACCGCATCCACATGGCACTGCTGGTTGACGAGTACGGCGCCACCGCCGGACTCGTCACCATCGAGGACGTGCTGGAGGAGATCGTCGGCGAGATCGCCGACGAGTACGACACCCACGAGATCGCCCCTGTCGAACATTTGGGAGACAGGGTGTTTCGCGTATCGGCACGACTTCCGATCGAGGACGTCGGTGAGCTCTACGACATCGAATTCGACGAGGACCTCGATGTCGACACCATCGGCGGTCTGGTGGCCTTCGAGTTGGGCCGTGTCCCACTGCCCGGTGCCGAAGTCGAGTCGCACGGGCTTCGGCTTCGTGCCGAGGGCGGGCGTGACGACCGCGGCCGGTTGCGCATCGGCACCGTTCTGGTTCAACGGGCCGAGTCACCCGACGGCCCGGCCCAGCAGTGACCGAGTTCCGTTCCGGGTTCGTCTGTCTGGTCGGCCGGCCCAACACCGGCAAGTCCACCCTCACCAACGCCCTGGTGGGCGGCAAGGTCGCCATCACCTCGAGCCGTCCGCAGACCACCCGGCACACCATCCGCGGCATCGTGGCTCGCGAAGACTTCCAGATCGTTCTGGTCGACACCCCGGGCCTGCACCGCCCCCGCACCCTGCTCGGCAAGCGCCTCAATGAACTCGTGCGCGACACCTACTCGCAAGTCGACATCATCGGGCTGTGCATCCCTGCCGACGAAGTGATCGGTCCGGGGGACCGCTGGATCTTCGAGCAGATCCGCGCCATCGCCCCGAGGACCACCCTGGTGGTCATCGTCACCAAGATCGACAAGGTCTCCAAGGACCTCCTCGCCGCCCAGCTCGTCGCGGTCCACGAACTCGCCGGCGAGCATGCCGCGGCCATCGTGCCGGTCTCGGCCACCTCCGGTGAGCAGGTGGACGTGCTCACCGCTGTGCTGGTCGACCACTTGGAGCCGGGTCCGGCGTTCTACCCCGACGGCGAGCTCACCGACGAGCCCGAGGAGACCCTGATGGCCGAGCTGATCCGGGAGGCCGCCCTGGAGGGCGTGCGCGACGAGCTTCCGCATTCGCTGGCCGTGGTGATCGACGAGGTCAGCCCGCGCGAGGGCCGCTCGGAAGAGCAGGGCGAGATGATCGACGTGCACGCCATCCTCTATGTCGAGCGCGACAGCCAGAAGGGCATCATCATCGGCAAGGGTGGTGCACGGCTGCGGGAGGTGGGCACCGCCGCCCGGCACCAGATCGAGACGTTGCTGGGCACCAAGGTCTACCTGGAGCTGCGGGTCAAGGTCGCCAAGAACTGGCAGCAGGACCCCAAACAACTCGGCCGGCTCGGCTTTTGAGCCGGATCCGGGCATCGGGCCTGAGTGTCAGTCCCTGCCGACGTCCCCGTCCGGTGACAGACTGAGCAGATGCGGCTGTATCGGGATCGGGCGGTCGTGCTGCGCCAGCACAAGCTCGGTGAGGCCGACCGCATCGTGACCCTGCTGACCCGCGAGCACGGGCTGGTCCGCGCGGTCGCCAAGGGTGTGCGGCGCACCCGCAGCAAGTTCGGTTCCCGGCTGGAGCCCTTCGCGCACATCGACGTCCAACTGCATCCCGGCCGCAACCTCGACATCGTCACCCAGGTGGTGTCCATCGACGCCTTCGCCACCGACATCGTCAGCGACTACGGCCGCTACACCTCCGCCTGCGCGGTGTTGGAGACCGCCGAGCGGCTCGCCGGCGAGGAACGGGCACCCGCCCCGGCGCTGCATCGACTCACCGTCGGCGCGCTGCGCGCGGTCGCCGACGCCACCCGGCCGCGCGAGCTGGTCCTCGACGCCTACCTGTTGCGCGCCATGGGTATCGCCGGCTGGGCCCCCTCGCTGACCGAGTGCGCACGCTGCGCCGCACCCGGACCGCATCGCGGGTTCCACATCGCCGCCGGCGGGAGCGTGTGCATGCACTGCCGCCCATCGGGATCGGTCACCCCGCCCCAGGCGGTTCTGGATCTGATGTCGGCGCTGCACGACGGCGACTGGCAGATCGCCGAGTCCTCATCGGCGTCGCACCGCAGCCATGCCAGCGGTCTGGTGGCCGCCCACCTTCAGTGGCATCTGGAGCGCACACTGCGGACCCTGCCACTGGTGGAGCGGCCGCAGGCCGGTCCCGGCCGGGCCACGCCTTCCGACCACACGCCCCTGGGCCACGGCGGGGGCATCTTCAGGCAGGATGTGCCCCATGGCGATGGACCGGGTGGCCAGCTCCTTGCGGGGGGCTGACCGCAGGCGCCGCGAGCAGTTCCCACAACTGCCGCCGGCGCCCGCGGACTACCCGGTATTCCCCGACACCTCGGCATGGCCGGTGGTGTTCCCCGCGTTGCCGCCCGCCCCCGGCGGCGGCCCGCGCCGGCCACCGCAGCACACCTCCAAAGCGGTGCCGCCGGCCATTCCGGCCGATCAGCTGCCCGCGCACGTCGCCGTCGTCATGGACGGCAACGGCCGGTGGGCCACGCAGCGCGGCCTGAGCCGCACCGAGGGCCACAAGATGGGCGAGGCGGTGTTGATCGACATCACCTGCGGCGCAATCGAACTCGGTATCAAGCATCTGACCGTGTATGCCTTCTCCACCGAGAACTGGAGACGCAGCACCGAAGAGGTCCGCTTCCTGATGGGCTTCAATCGGGAGGTGGTCCGCCGGCGGCGGGAGAACCTCGACATCATGGGAGTCCGGATGCGCTGGGTGGGCTCACGAGCGCGGATGTGGCGCAGCGTCATCAAGGAGTTCGAGGTCGCCGAGGAGATGACGACGCACAACGACGTCATCACGGTGAACTACTGCGTAAATTACGGTGGCCGCGCCGAGATCGCCGAGGCCGCCCGCGACATCGCCCGCGACGTGGCCGCCGGCCTCATCGATCCGGAACGGGTCAACGAGGCGATGATCTCCCAACGCCTGCACCGTCCGGACATCCCCGACGTCGACCTGTTCATCCGCACATCGGGGGAGCAGCGGTCCAGCAATTTCATGATCTGGCAGGCGGCGTACGCCGAGTACGTCTTCCAGGACAAGCTGTGGCCGGATTACGACCGGCGCGACCTGTGGGCGGCCTGCGAGGAGTATGTGCACCGCAACCGGCGCTTCGGGCGGGCGTGAGCACCGTGGGACTCGCCGAGATCCTCGCCGCCGCGACGTCGGTCGAGACCGACGCCGACGGCGCACTGACCGTGCATCACGACGGGACGGTCGCCTCGCTGCGCACGGTGACGATCGCCGAGGATCTGGAGATGATCTCGCTGACCCAGGTGCTGGCCTGGGATCTGCCGTGCAACGCCGGTCTTCGCAGAAGCGTTGCCGCACAAGCCAACGCCACCATGCTGGGCACGGTGGCGCTGGTGGAGCGGCCCGGCAAGCGGGCGGATGTCATGTTGCGCTACAACTTCCCCGCCGCCGGGCTGGGCGAGTCCGCGCTGCGGACACTGGTGTTGATGGTGCTCGACACCGGGGCCGGAGTCCGGCGCGATCTGACCGGCTAGGCGGCGCGGCTGGCGCCCCCGGCAGGCCCCCGGCGCACTAGTGGAAGTCATTTCCGTTAAGGTCATCTCCCGCATGCGTGATGACGCATGTCAAAGGGATGCCCCCGCGGTCGCTACTCTTAGCCGTTGGCGGCGAGGCCGCCAGCAATCAGGCTCGGCCTGTAGCAGACAGGAGTGTGCAGCCCCGTGGCGTCCGTCATCGATTCCGTCGTCAATCTGGCCAAGCGTCGCGGCTTGGTCTATCCCTGCGGCGAGATCTACGGGGGGACGCGGTCTGCCTGGGACTACGGGCCGCTGGGCGTCGAGCTCAAGGAGAACATCAAGCGGCAGTGGTGGCGCTCGGTGGTCACCGGACGTGACGACGTCGTCGGCCTGGACAGCTCGATCATCCTGCCCAGGGAGGTCTGGGTGGCCTCCGGGCACGTCGAGGTGTTCAACGACCCGCTGGTGGAGTGCCTGCAGTGCCACAAGCGCCATCGCCAGGACCACATGCAGGAAGCGCATGCGGAGAAGAAGAAAATCGCTGATCCGGAGTCCGTGGCGATGACCGAGATCGTCTGCGCCGATTGCGGCACGAAGGGTCAGTGGACCGAACCGCGCGAATTCAACATGATGCTCAAGACCTACCTCGGCCCGATCGAGAGCGAGGAGGGCCTGCACTATCTGCGGCCCGAGACCGCCCAGGGCATCTTCGTCAACTTCGCCAATGTGGTCACCACCTCGCGGCGCAAGCCGCCGTTCGGCATCGGCCAGATCGGCAAGAGTTTCCGCAACGAGATCACCCCCGGCAACTTCATCTTCCGCACCCGCGAGTTCGAGCAGATGGAGATGGAGTTCTTCGTCGAACCGGACACGGCAAAGCACTGGCACCAGTACTGGATCGACACCCGGCTGCAGTGGTACATCGATCTGGGCATCGATCCCGACAACCTCCGCCTCTTCGAGCATCCATTGGAGAAGCTGTCGCACTACTCGGCCGGCACCACCGACATCGAGTACAAATTCGGCTTCGCCGGCAACCCGTGGGGTGAGCTCGAGGGTATTGCCAACCGCACCGACTTCGATCTCAAGACGCACTCGGAGCACTCCGGGGTGGACCTGTCCTATTACGACCAGACCAGCGACACCCGCTACATCCCGTATGTGATCGAACCCGCAGCGGGACTCACCCGTTCGTTCATGGCGTTCCTGGTCGACGCCTACGACGAGGACGAGGCACCCAACGCCAAGGGCGGGGTCGACAAGCGCACGGTGCTGCGGCTGGACCCACGGCTGGCGCCGGTCAAGGCCGCCGTGCTGCCGCTGTCGCGGCACGCCGACCTCAGCCCCAAGGCCCGTGACCTGGCCGCGGAGTTGCGCAAGAACTGGAACACCGAGTTCGACGACGCCGGCGCGATCGGCCGTCGCTACCGCCGGCAGGATGAGATCGGCACACCGTTCTGCGTCACCGTGGACTTCGACACCCTCGAGGACCACGCCGTCACGGTGCGTGACCGCGACGCCATGAGCCAGGAACGGGTAGGCCTGGACAACGTGGTGAGCTACCTCGCCGCCAAGCTCGTCGTCTAGCTAGAAGCGCCCGCCACCGCCGAGCAGTCCGCCGCCACCGCCCTGGGACCCGCCGTAGGTCGTCGACGTCCATCCGCCGCCACCGCCGCCGAAGCCGCCACCGCCGAACCCTCCGCTGAGGATGTTGCCGAGGATGATTCCGCCGACCATCGCGCCCATGTCGGACTGTCCGCCGCGGTAGCGCGAGTTGTACTGCCGCTGGCCGGCCTGCACGTCATCGTTGGCCAGTTGCTGGGCCTGGGCGGCCAGCATTGAGGCGCCGTTGGCGTGGGCGATGGCCTCGGCGATGTTGGTCGCGCTCTTGCTCTGGGCCGCTTCGAGTTGGCGGACCGCCTCGTTGTACCGGGTGCGGGCCTCGGGGCCGATGCTGCCGCGGCGGGTGTCGATGTAGTCCGAGACCGATCGCACCCGGGATTGGGCGGTGAACAACGCCTGCTCATAGGAACGGGTGAGCCGCTCGGCGGCCTCGCGCTCCTCGGCGACGGTCGCCAGCAGCCGGTCCAGATCGGCGTCGGCCTGGGTCAGTTGGGTGAATGCACCCAGTGGGTCGGCGGCCCCGACGCTCTGGGCGTTGGTGACCGCCTTGACTGCAGCGTCACGCGCCGAAGACAGCTCCGTAGACTTGCCTAATCCACCCCCGGCCAGTTGCTCGGCGGCGGAGGTGATCCCGCGCTGGATATCCTCGATCGCCGACGGCAGGGCGGACACCGCCCGGCGGATGTCGCTGGCGGCGCTGTCCACCGCCTCGAGCATCGTATTGGCCTGCTGCAGAGCGGATTCCGCGCCACGAACGCAGTCGACCAGCTCGCCGACCTCACCCGCCACCGGCTTGGCGGCGAGCTCGCGGCCGCGGCTGATCGCCTTTTCGGCGAACCCGAGCCGCTCGGTGGCGGCGGTGACGTTACGTGAGACCGAGGCCAGCGCGGACTCGGCGAACTCGCCGCGTAACGCGGTCAGTTTCTGGGCCGAGGGCTCCACCTGCGCGGTGACGTCCACCAGCCGCCGGGTCAGGGCGTCCAACCGCTCCGGGGCGTTGAAGACGAGGTCGCGCATCTGGTGGAACGACTCGGTCTGGGATTCCAGTTCGCGGTTGGCCTTCGCCGCCGACACGACCACCCGGGTGAGCAGGTCGCGGCGCTCGGGCAGCGGTTCGGGCACGGTGTCGTCGAGCTTCTGGCGGACGGCGAAGGCCTGCTGGAGAGTGGTCCGCGCACTGTCGACGGCGGCGGCGAACGTCGCGGTCTGAGCGTCACCGAATTCCTCAACCGCCAGTACCAGTTCGTTGGCGCTGGTGCGAACCGCGTTGTCGACGTCCACCACCAGCGAGCGGGACAGATCGTCGAGCGCCCCGAGGGGCACCGATGCCAGAGCGGCCGGATCGGTGGGATCGAGAAGTTTGGCGGCCGCGACATCGGCCTCATGGCGCTGGCGGCGTCGCCGTCGGCTCCACAGCATCAGAGCGCCGATCACCACCAGCCCGATGCCGACCAGGATCACCAGCGGAGCCAGCGACACGCTGCCACCGCCGGACGGCTTGTTGATGTCCGCCAGCCCGTCGGCGGCCGCCTTCGCCGCCCCGGCCCAGTCCCCGTTGGTGAGCGCCGGCACGATTCTGTCGCGCCGGATGTTGTCGACCTTCGTCGAGCTGCCCCCTGCCGCGGCGCTGGGCACCACAAACCCATAGGAGCGGTCCACCGTGGCCACCGCGAGCAGGGCGTCCTGGTCGCTGAGGTCGCTCATCTTGTAGGTCTGCTGCGTCCAGTCGAAGCCGCTCTTGGGCGCGAAGGACTCCACGTAGACCACCCACAGCCGGATGCGGCGGTCGGTGTAGAGCTGGTCGACGGCCTTCTGCACCTCGGCGAGCTGACGGTCGTCGAGGGCGCCGGAGTTGTCGGTGACGTAGTCCGGCAGCCGGAACGGCTGCTCCGCTGCCACCGACGGGGCCACCAGTGTGGCCACGGCGAAGACAGCGGCGATCAGGCTGAACAGACGGGCGAGGCGCATGACCGCCAATGTAGTAGCCCGCGCACCCCCGCAGGGTTCGGTGCCAGCAAAACTCCGCCCCGATCTCGCCCACGGCGTACTGGCAGACTGTGGCCCGGTGACGATGAAGTGAGCTACAACGAGTGCGACCGCGACCGCGTGGTCCCCGAACCGGCGAAGACCGCCGCGCTGCCGGGGACGTCCACGGAGCACCGCAGCGACTTCGCCCGCGACCGGGCCCGGGTGCTGCACAGCGCGGCCTTTCGCCGGCTGGCGGACAAGACGCAGGTGGTCGGTCCCCGCGACAGCGACAACCCGCGCACCCGGCTGACGCACTCACTGGAGGTGGCCCAGATCGGCCGCGGCATGGCCGTCCCGCTCGGCTGCGACCCCGATCTGGTGGATATGGCGGGCCTGGCTCATGACATCGGCCATCCGCCCTACGGCCACAACGGCGAACGAGCCCTCGACGAGTTCGCGTCCGCCTGTGGCGGCTTCGAGGGCAACGCCCAGAACTTCCGGATCCTGACCCGGCTGGAGCCGAAGGTCCTTGACTCCCGGGGGGTCAGCGTCGGGCTGAACCTCACCCGCGCCGCACTCGACGCGGTGACGAAATACCCGTGGCGGCGCGCGCCCGGCGGTGGCAAGTTCGGCTTCTACACCGATGACGCCCAGATCGCCGACTGGATGCGCACCGGTGCTCCGGAGCGCCGGCCCGCACTGGAGGCGCAGGTCATGGACTGGGCCGACGACGTCGCCTACTCCGTGCACGACGTCGAGGACGGGGTGATCTCGGGTCGGATCGACCTGCGGGTGCTGGCCGACGACGATGCCGCCGCCGCGCTGGCCCAGCTGGGCACCTCGGTATACGGCTCGGGGATGACCGTCGAGGATCTTCAGGCGGCCGCGCACCGGCTCTCTCGGCTGCCGGTGGTGGCGGCGGCGGGCGGATACGACGGCACGCTGACCGCCGCGGTGGCGTTGAAGCGTCTGACCAGCGAGTTGGTCGGCAGGTTCGCCTCCGCCGCGATTGCGCATACCCGAGAGTTCGCCGGGACCGGGCCGCTGGTGCGCTATCAGACCGACCTGCGGGTGCCTCCGGCCGTGCGGGCCGAGGTGGCGGTTCTCAAGACACTGGCTCTGCAATTCATCATGTCCGATCCGCGGCATCTGGAACTGCAGGCCCGGCAGCGGATGCGCATCCACCGGGTGGCCGAGTCCCTGATGGCCGGCGCGCCCGGCACCCTGGACCCGATCTTCGCTGCGGCCTTCACCGGGGCGGTCGACGACGCCGGCCGGATGCGGGTGGTGGTCGACCAGATCGCCTCGTACACAGAGGGACGGCTGGAGCGTATAGACGCCGACTCCGGCCCGCCTACACTGGGCGCGTGACAGCTGCGGTTGGCGGGGGCGGGACCCGCAAGGGCCGCATTCCCGACCGCGATATCGCCGCCATCCGCGAGTCGGTCCACATCGAGGACATCGTCGGGGATTACGTGCAATTGCGCCGGGCCGGTGCCGATTCAATGAAGGGTCTGTGCCCGTTCCACGACGAGAAGTCGCCGTCCTTCCATGTCCGGCCCAACCACGGTCACTTCCACTGCTTCGGGTGCGGCGAGGGCGGCGATGTCTACGCCTTCCTGCAGAAGATCGAGCACGTCAGCTTCGTCGAGGCCGTCGAGATGCTGGCCGACCGCACCGGCTACGTGGTCACCTATACCGGGGGCGGCGCGGGCGTTCAGCGTGACCGCGGCAGCCGAAGCCGGATCGTCGCCGCCAATGCCGCCGCGCAGGAATTCTATTGCGCGGCATTGGAATCCGAGGAGGCGCAGCCCGCTCGCCGCTACCTCACCGAGCGCAACTTCGATGCCGCGGCCGCGGCCAAGTTCGGCTGCGGGTACGCGCCGTCAGGCTGGGACTCGCTGACTAAGCACCTGATCCGCAAGGGATTCGAGTTCAAAGAACTCGAACTCGCCGGACTGTCCCGGGAGGGCCGGCGCGGTCCGATGGACCGCTTCCACCGCCGCCTGCTGTGGCCGATCCGCAGCGCCAGCGGAGACACCGTCGGTTTCGGGGCACGGCGGATCTTCGACGACGACCCCATCGAGGCCAAGTACGTCAACACCCCGGAGACGCCGCTGTACAAGAAGTCCGCGGTGCTGTTCGGTATCGACCTGGCCAAGCGCGATATCGCCCGGGGTCATCAGGCGGTCGTGGTGGAGGGCTACACCGATGTGATGGCCATGCATCTGGCCGGGGTCACCACCGCGGTCGCCTCCTGCGGCACCGCGTTCGGCGACGAGCACCTGGCGATGCTGCGCCGGCTGATGATGGACGACAAGTTCTTCAAGGGCGAGTTGATCTACGTCTTCGACGGCGATGCCGCCGGGCAGGCCGCCGCACTCAAGGCATTCGCCGGCGAGCAGAACCTGGCCGGGCAGAGCTTCGTGGCCGTCGCCGACGACGGCATGGATCCGTGTGATCTCCGACTGAAGGCCGGCGACGCGGCATTGCGTGACCTGGTGGCCCGGCGCACCCCGCTGTTCGAGTTCGCGATCCGCACCGCACTGGCCGAGCACGACCTCGACAGCGCGGAGGGCAGGGTCGGCGGACTGCGCCGGTGCGTGCCGATGGTCGCGCAGATCAAGGACCCCACCCTGCGTGACGAGTACGCCCGCCAACTGGCCGGCTGGGTGGGCTGGGCCGACGTCGCCCAGGTACTCGCGCGGGTCCGCGAGGAGGCCGGCCGTAAACCGGGCGCCCGCGCCGGCGCACGGGCCAACCCCACCACCCGTCCGGCCGTATCCGCGGAGCGTCCCGATCCGCGTGACCCGACGCTGTGGCCGCAGCGGGAAGCGCTCAAGGCGGCGTTGCAGTTCCCGGCGCTGGCCGGTCCGGTGTTCGATTCGCTGACTCCGGAGAGCTTCACCCACGCCGGCTACGGAGCGGTGCGCACCGCGATCGGCGCGGCCGGCGGAACGGCGGCAGGACTGACCGGTGCGGCCTGGATCGACGCCGTCCGCGAACAGGCCGGTTCCGAGACGGTCATCGGCCTGATCAGCGAACTCGGCGTGGAGACCATCAAGGTCGAGGACCAGGAGAAGCTGCCTCGCTACATCGGCGGCGTGCTGGCCCGGTTGCAGGAAGTCTGGGTGGGTCGCCAGGTCGCGGAGATCAAGTCCAAACTGCAGCGGATGTCGCCGGTGGAACAGGCCGATGAGTACCACGCGCTGTTCGGCGACCTGGTGGCGCTGGAGGCCTACCGGCGCAGCCTGCTCGAGCAAGCCAGCGGCGATGACCTCTCAGCCTGAGCAAACAGGCCGTCAGTCAGGCTATTGTTGATCGGCGGGCTAA
>JBFYOQ010000157.1:0-4449 GCA_041303735.1 Mycobacterium sp. | reverse complement strand
ATGGCGCCGCGGATCATCGTGCTGCCTAAGTATTCGTCGACTTCGGACGTGTACCCGACGTAGCGGGCCCGGCCGGTGGAGCCCGAGGGCGGTGGCGAGGCCCATTGAGCGTGGACGTGCGCCTTCGGATGCCAGAGTTTGTAACGCTCGGGGCTGTCGCCATGCCAGCCGAACCACCAGTCGATCATCGCGGGGGTCACACCAGGCATCTCGGTGGCGATGTTCACGTGCATCGCGCCGTCAGAGGTGATGGTGAAACCGTTCTGCACCTCGGCGTCGGGAATATTGCCGATGGCGTCGGCCATCGGGGGGAACAGCGCCTCGGCCATCGGGCTGTTGGCCACCGCACGGCGCGCGTCCGCCGAGATGTCGGCCATGACGGGATTCCAGAACCGTGCGTAGGGCAGGGTCGCGAGTTCGTGAGCGGACCAGCCGAGTCGCCGCCCCGGTACACGTTTGGGTGCGGGTACTTTCATGCGTTAACTGCTCCGATCCATCGGTTGAAGCGGCCTTCGGGGTCATGCACGGCGCGTATCGCTTCCAGCCGGCTCTGCGCCGCCTCGGAGATGCCGCGGGAAGGGCGTCCCGGGTCGTCGGCGAACTGCACACCGGTCGACAGTGACTCCATGGCGGTGGCGTTATCACGCGCCCAACGCGTGGTGGCGGCGCCGTCGGCGCCGGCGAGCCAGCCGCCGTAGAACGCGAGATACGTCCGGTCCTCCACCGTGTACGCCATGTCGGGGAGGTTCGCCGGCGGCGCCCAGTTCAGCCACAAAAAATGCGCGGGTGGAGCCGGCACGGTGTCGGCGATCCGTTGGACATGCGGCAGCAGCTCGTCGGCGCTGGCATGTGTCCAGAGATTATCGGTCTCCCAGTTGGCTACCGGGTAGTGCTGCATCGCAGCCGAATACATCAGCGACATCGGCATGGGCAGCAGGGGCACTCGCAGCCGCGCACCCTTCGGCGCGCCCGCCATGTACGAGGTAGCGGCTTTGGCTTCCGAGCGGGAATCGGCCATCACGGTGGCCGCCAGCTCGATGAGTACCGGTGACGTAGCCGACCGCGGACGTAGTGGCGGCGGGAATGAGGCGCTCCGCGAGACGACGAACTGCATCTCCACCCCGGGAGGGACATCCGGGCCTACCCGGTCCACCCAGCGGACAAGGTCAGCCAGGCGCGCCACCGGGTACGTGATGATCGATGACCCGATGAAGCCGGGCTTGGGGTAGACGCGGACGTGGAATCGCACCACCACACCGAAGAAGTCCGGACCGGAACCTTTTGCAGCCCATAGCATATCGGCGTTCTCGGTCTCACTGGCATGCCGCAGCTCACCGTCGGCATCGACGTAGTCGATGGCGGTGACATTGGAACACGCGATTCCGAATGCTCGGCCGTTCCACCCGAAGCCGCCCTGCAGCAGATAGCCGCCGATCGCCACGCCGCGGCAATGACCCACGGGGAAGAACAGGTCTCGTTTCATCAGTTCGGAGAGCAGCACACTGCCACCGAGGCCGGGTTCGACGGTGGCGGTCATCGCGGACTTATCGACCGTGAACGCTTTGAGTCGGGACACGTCGATGAGCACCCCGCCGTCGCGCACATGATTTGCCGACCAACTGTGTCCACCGGAGCGCACGGCCACCTGACGACCCTCGGCCTTCGCCGCCCGCACCGCCGCCACCACGTCGCCGACCGAGTTGGCCTGCACGATGCGGTCGGGGAACCGATCCGGCATGTTCGTTCGCCATACCGCGTCGCGACGCGCGGTCTCGTATCCCGCGTCGTCGCGAACCAGCGTGCGACCGGGCGCCGGCGTGGGCTCTGCCATAGTCAGATCTCCTCGATCACCGAGAGTGGAAGCGGTGCCCACTGGACGAATTCCTGTGGCGCGCTGATCAGTCGCTGCGCCGTGCGGGAGCTGACCCCGAGCGTGCGCAGCAGATGTCCGGCCACCTCGGGAACCGCGTCGGCCGGAAGACGACCGCGGTAGAGGTCCAGGCAGGCGCCGAGCATCGTGCCGGTGTAGACGGTGCTGGCGATATCGAAGTCGGCCACGGAGAAGTCGCCACGGTTCATGCCCCGCTGAAGATCGTGGTGGAGGTGGGCGCGCAGGCCGGCGACGAACCGGTCGACCGGCAGCCCTGAGTCGAATATCAGGCGTCCGGCATCGGGCCGCTCGGCGAAGAGCATCAGCGTCTGGCGGGCCGATCGGGCGACGATCTCAGCCGTGTCAGCAGCCCCCGACGTGACCACCTGCAGCACCCGGGTGTGCTCGGTCAGCAGAAGTGCACCCACGGCGTCGATGGCCTCGGGCAGGGAATCGAAGTAGTTGTAGAAGGTGCCCTGCGCGGTGCCGGCCCGGCCGACCACGAGCGGAACCGAGACGGCCGGGACGTCGGGATCGAGCAGGAGTTCCTGGAGTGAGGTCAGCAGCGCGGCGCGAGTGCGGGTTCGCTTCGTCGGCGCCGCTGTGGTCATGGGCGCCAGCCTGCTCCTGAAATGACAGTCTGTCAATAATGTGCTCCATTTCCGACTCGCATCGGTCACTAGGGTTAATGGCTGTGCCCGACACCGAGTTGACCGCCCACTGGGACGGCGCCTACGCCCAGGGCGAGACGACGCGCAGCTGGTTCGAAACCGAACCCGTGATGTCGCTGCGGATGATGGACACCGCCGGGGTGCGCGCCACCGCCAGCGTCGTCGACATCGGTGGCGGGACATCGCGTCTGGTCGATCACCTGCTCGCGCGCGGCCACGACGATCTCACCGTGGTGGACGTGTCGGCCGCGGCGCTGCGCATCGCGCAGGAACGGTTGGAGGACGACGCGGCGACAGTGCAGTGGGTGCACGCCGACCTCCGGGAGTACTCGCCGGGGCGGATCTTCGATGTCTGGCACGACCGGGCGGTGCTGCACTTCCTGACCGACGAAGTCGATCAGCGTCGCTACCGGGACATCCTCGATGGGGCAACCCGGCCGGGCGCGGTGGCGGTGTTCGGGTGCTTCGCTCTCGACGGGCCGACGCACTGTTCGGGGCTGCCGGTGATGCGGCGCGATGCGAACGACCTTGCGGACTTCCTCGGCGCGGCGTGGTCGACGATCGCCCACGATCGGGAACTGCACACCACGCCCAGCGGTGCGGTGCAGCCGTTCACCTGGGCCACGTTTGTGCGTCGCTGACTACCGCGTCAACCTCGACCGTAGAAATGTCGGGCAACTGCCAGCCGGCCACAGCGCTAGGACTTCACCAGGCGCTGAAGATTTTCCAGACTCTCCGACAGTGACCGGCCGACCTGGCGGGCCGCAATGCGGTCGGCGATCAGGCCGAGCAGTCCGCCGTCGGAGTGGTAGGCGAGGCGGAAGGTCACGGTGGTCCGCCCCGGCCCGGCGTCGCGTAATCGGAAGCGGCCCCGCTGGGTCACGCCGCTGACGCTGATCCAGGCGAGGTCCCGCGCGGAGTCGAACTCGACCACCTCGACGACGCCCCCTACCGGTATTCCGCCGATCTCCCACAGCACGGTGTAGCGCGAGCCGACCCGTGGCGGTCCTTCGGTGACCGGCTGCCACCGTTGCAGATGGGGGAGCAGCGCCGGATAGTCGTTCGGGTCTGCGAGCACCTTCCACACGGTGTCGCGATCGGCGTTGAGGGTGGCGCGGCGTTCGACGCGCATCAGCCGATCACCGGGAAACGGCGCTGCGCGGCCAACCGGTTCACCCCGGCCTGCAAGCTGGCCACCACCATGTCGTAGGTCGCCTGATCGTCGGCGGTGGGCTCAATCGGTTGCTGCACCTCGATGGTGATTTTGGCCGGCAGCGGGATGTGGCCCAGCCAGTCCGTGACGTTCAGGCCCCATGGCAACGCCACCGAGATCGGCACGCTCTTGAGGCGAAACACCCTGTCCAGCATGAGCAGTCGGGCCAAGCCCTGGCCGCGTCCGAGGAACAATGCCGTCTCCTGACCGCCGACGCTCGCCACCGGAACGATCGGCACTCCGGTCTCGCGGGCAAGGCGCACGAATCCCTTTCGGCCACCGAGGTCGACGACGTGCCGTTGCCACGACGGGCGGTACACCTCGTAGTCTCCGCCCGGATACACCAGGACTGCCGCGCCGGACTCCAGCGCCAGGCGGGCGTTGTCGGGACTGGCCGCCACGGTGCCGAACTTCCGCAGCCAGCCCAAGGCCGGGTAGAGGGCGACAAGGTTGTGCACCAGTTGGTAGAACGGCCGCTCGACACCGAAGTAGGAGCAGAACGCGAGAGTGAAGACGAAGGTGTCCGGTGGAACATTGCCGCCGCTGTGGTTGCCCACCAACAACACCGGCCCCTGCGCAGGGATGCGATCCAGCCCGCGGACATCAGCCCGGAAGTACAGGGAGGCCAGCAGCCACAGGCCGGGCAACTGGTCGCGGATGTAGTCGGGGTCACGCTGGTCGAGATCGGCCTTGGG
>JBFYOQ010000156.1:0-10720 GCA_041303735.1 Mycobacterium sp. | reverse complement strand
GGGGGCTGATGACGCCGGGTTCGTCGGTGTGGACCCGTAACACCGCCGCGCACGCCTCGCACCAGCGGGTTTGCGGGGCTCCGCAGCCGCCGCACTCCAGCGGCAGGACGACGTCGAGCAGCGCGTCCACGAGGGTCCCGGCGAGCACCCGCCCAGTGTGGCCGCCGGGTCTGACAGCGGCCGGAAAGACTGGCGGCCCCGCGGTGCGCGAACCCTACTCAGCCGGGCAGTACCGGCACCGCGCCGGGCAACATGAGGGCGCGAACCTCCGACCACGCCTGGCCGCGCTCGGCGTTGGTGGCCAGCAGTTGCAGCACACCGCGGGCGTCGGAGACGTAGACCGCCGACGGGTTGGCGGCCACCGCCGACACCGGCATCACCAGGTTGTCGCTTGGGCCGTCGGAGTTCACCCCGTCGATGTTGACGTAGGACACCGGGTGGACGGGATCGTTGCGGGTCACGACTATGTCGTCACCGGTTCGCCAGGCCAGTGACACCACCGTCTTGCCCAGTCCGAAGCCGAGGCGGCGCGGATAGGTCAGCGAGAAGTCGCCGCCGGGGGTCTGCTCCACCCCGGCGAGCACCACCTGCCCGTCGATCACCATCGCCGCGCGGGTGCTGTCCCGGGACAGCTGCAACTCGTCGATGGCCCCGGGGAACCGTGCGGTCACCGCGGCCGAGTCGACCGGGATGCGGGCGGGCTGGCCGCTGGCCTCCTCGCGGATCACCCGCACCGCACTGTTGCCGTCCACCACCACCCAGACCGCACCGTCGAGTCCCCAGGACGGCCGCGACAGGGTGCGGCCGTCGGTGGCGCGCACAGCCTGCGCGCCGTTGGGCCCGATCCACAGCGCCGAGCCGCCCTCGGGTCCGGTGACCGATGCGACGTCACGGCCGGTTCGGGAGAACGCGGCCGCGCGCTGGTTGGTCATCGTGCCGAACGATCCGGAGACCTTGACCGAGCGCTGCCCGTCCAGAACCACCATCGACCCGCCGATCAGCGCGTGCACCCCGGCGGTCGCGCCGTCGGCGGCGCCCGGGTCGGTGGCAGCGACGTCGGTGGCCTTCCAGCCATCGGTGAAGCGATCTTCCAGCGGCGCGCCGTCGACGTCAATCACGTAGGGGCCCTTGATATCCGCGCGGGCCAGCGTCCAGATCAGCTGAGCGGCGAGCAGCGATCGGCTGGCCGGGTCGGTGGTGGTCAATCCCTCAAGGTCGATGCGGGCACCGCCGTACCCGCGGCCCACACCGGTCTTGCCACCGTCGGCGCGGGTGACCGGTCCGCGCATCTTCAGCGGCGGACCGAGCAGGTTGCGCACCCCCTTGGCCATCTCCGGACGAGGGCCCGCCATCAACTTGGTGATGAGTTCGGTGGCCAGCAGGTCGGGGTCGGACGTCGCCACGTAGCGGGGATCGGGCACAACGGTCGTGCCGGTGGGGTCGACGAAGTACAACGTGTTGCGTTTGTAGGTGGCCTGGAACTGCTGCCAGTCCAGGAACACCCCGTTGGGCAGTTTGTCGATACGCCAGCCCTGCAGGGTCTGCACCAACTCGATGGGCCCGGGGTCGGGCAGCCGGCCCTCGCCGGTCTCGAACACGCCGACGTCCGACAGTGATCCCAGGATGTCGGCCTGCATGGTCACCGAAACCTTGTCCAGAGCCCGGGTTTGGGTGAAGACCACCTTGTCGATGAGCAGTGCGCTGCCCTGGTCGTCCCAGTTCTCCGAGGCCGAGTCGGTGAGGAACTGCCGCGCCGCGAGGTGACGTTCCGCGGGATCGGCGGTGGCCTTGAGAAATTCCCGCAGCAACTGGTCGGGGTCCATCGCAGGGTTCGGTTCGGGCAGGCTCTTGGGCGTGGGACGCTCCACGGTGCCGATCGCTTGCGGCGCAGAGGAATTCGGCACACCCGCACATCCGGGCAGCACCGCGAGCAGGACGGCGGCACAGGCCGCCGGGAGCAGCCTTCTCACACCCGCTCCCCCGCGGCTTCACGCTGCCGAAGCGCCCGCAGCTGCTCCTCGCCGGAGTCCCGGCGATCGGAGGCAACGGGTTTCAGCGGCAGCGGGCTGGTGGTGACCTTGTGGCCGCGCACCAGGGGCAGCGTCATCCGGAAGCACGCGCCCCGGCCGGGTTCGCCCCACGCCTCCAGGCGGCCCTGGTGCAGTCGGGCGTCCTCGATGCTGATCGCCAGGCCCAGACCGGTGCCGCCGGAGCGCCGCACCCGCGACGGGTCGGAGCGCCAGAATCGGCTGAACACCAGCTTCTCCTCACCCGGACGCAGACCCACGCCGTAGTCGCGAACGGTGACGGCGACGGTGTCGGCATCGGCGGCCATCTTGATCCGCACCGGCTTGCCCTCGGCGTGGTCGATGGCGTTGGCGATCAGGTTGCGCAGGATGCGCTCGACGCGGCGCGGGTCGACCTCGGCGATCACCTCGTGCTCGGGCAGATCAACGAGCAGGTCGATCCCGGCGTCGCGGGACAGGTGACCGACCTTGGTCAGCGCGTTGCCGACGGTGCTGCGCAGATCGACGGCCTCCACCGACAACTCCGCCACGCCGGCGTCGTGGCGGGAGATCTCGAGAAGGTCGTTGAGCAGCGC
The DNA here is from genome assembly GCA_041303735.1 of Mycobacterium sp. Lineage (GTDB taxonomy): Bacteria > Actinomycetota > Actinomycetes > Mycobacteriales > Mycobacteriaceae > Mycobacterium. Next base: position 8,118 of record JBFYOQ010000156.1, on the reverse strand, counting down.
CTCGAACCGGTCGAGTTCGCTGACCAGAAGCTCGGTGGAGCGGCGCAGCGCGGGGTCGAGGTCCTCACCGTTCTCGTAGATCAGGTCGGCGGCCATCCGAACGGTGGTCAGCGGGGTGCGCAACTCGTGGCTGACGTCGGAGGTGAAGCGGCGCTGCAGGTTTCCGAACTCCTCGAGGTTGGTGATCTGGCGCTGCAAACTCTCAGCCATGTCGTTGAACGACACCGCCAGCCGGGCCATGTCGTCCTCGCCGCGTACCGGCATCCGCTCAGAGAGGTGGCCTTCGGCGAAGCGCTCGGCGATCCGGGACGCCGAGCGGACCGGCAGCACCACCTGCCGGGAGACCAGCAGGGCGATGCCGGCCAGCAGCACCAGCAGCACCACGCCACCGGTGACCATGGTGCCGCGCACCAGCGTGACGGTGCTCTCCTCGCTGGTGAGCGGGAAGATCAGATACAACTCCAGGTTGGTCACCCGCGACGGCGCCGGCGTGCCGACCAGCAGGGCGGGCCCGGAGAACAACTCGGTGCGCACCGTCTCGTACTGGTAGCTCACCTGCCCGGCTTTGACGAACTCGCGCAGCGAGCGGGGTATCTGGTCCACCGGACCGGCCGCCGTCGCCTCCCGCGGGCCGTCACCGGGGACCATCAGCACCGCGTCGAAGGTGCCCGCCAGGCCGGCGCCGGAGGCCTGCCCGGTCTTGGAGATCAGTGTATTGCGGGCCAGCTGCAGGCTGGAGTCCAGCGAGCGGGCCTCTTCACCGCTGACGATGCCGCTGACGGTGCTGCGCGCCCGGTTGACCTCCTCGGTGGCCGCGCGGACCTTCACATCGAGCACCCGGTTGGTGATCTGGCTGGTGAGCACGAAGCCGAGCGCGAGGATCACCGCCGCGGACAGCCCCAGGGTCAGCACCACCACGCGCAGTTGCAGCGAGCGCCGCCACATCTGGCGCAGCGCCCGACTCAGCGCGCTGGTTCCTCGCAGCACCGGACCGGACCGCCCCCAGGGACCGCGAACGCGGCCCCTGCTGCTCATCGGCCCTCACAGGTCACGGAGGTCCGGCCTTGTATCCCACTCCTCGAACGGTGAGAACCACCTGGGGGTTCTCCGGGTCCTTCTCGACCTTGGCGCGGAGTCGCTGGACGTGCACGTTGACCAGCCGGGTGTCGGCCGGGTGCCGGTATCCCCACACCTGTTCAAGCAGCACATCTCGAGTAAACACCTGCCGGGGTTTGCGCGCCAACGCCACCAACAGGTCGAACTCCAGGGGCGTGAGCGAGATCTGCTCACCGTCGCGGGTCACCTTGTGTGCGGGCACGTCGATCTCGATGTCGCCGATGGACAGCATCTCGGCGGGCTCGTCCTCGTTGCGGCGCAGCCGGGCCCGCACGCGGGCCACCAGCTCCTTGGGTTTGAACGGCTTCATCACGTAGTCGTCGGCGCCGGACTCCAGCCCGAGCACCACGTCGACGGTGTCGGTCTTGGCGGTCAGCATCACGATCGGGACCCCGGAATCGGCGCGCAGCACGCGGCAGACGTCGATGCCGTTCATGCCGGGCAGCATCAGGTCCAGTAACACCAGGTCGGGGCGCAGTTCGCGCACCGCGGTCAGCGCCTGGGTGCCGTCGGCGATCACCGCGGTGTCGAAACCCTCGTTCCGCAGGACGATCGTCAGCATCTCCGCCAGCGAGGGGTCGTCATCGACGACCAGGATCCGTTGCCTCATGGCTCCCATCGTGTCACCGATTAGCGCTGATTTGCTGCTAAAACACGCGGGGCCCTGCTACCACACGCGGGCGAGTTGCGCCGGATCCACATCCGGGCCCACCACAGACCACGGTCCGTGCCAGGAAGCGGCGGCCAGACCGGCGTACACCGCGCCGGTGCGCTGCTGCAGCCCGGCGTCGCGCTCGTAGGCGTCGCGGGCCCGGTCGGCGTCCTCGTCGGCCCGGCGGCGGGCCCGGTCGGCGGCCAGCGCCACCGGCACGTCGAGGTAGATCTGGTGGTCGGGCGCCGGCAGGGCGAGCCGGCCGTACTCCAGCTCACCGACCCAGGCGACCATCTCCCCGCCGGCGTCCTGGTGCAGCCGGGCGGCGCAGTAGGCGGCGTTGGACGCCACGTAGCGGTCGAGGATGACGACGTCGTGCTCACCGAGCAGGGCGGTGATCTGCTCCTTGGCTCCCGCGCGGTCGAGGGCGAACAGCACCGCCATCGCGTAGACCGAGTCGGCGAGGTCGCCGTGGGCGCCGTGCAGCGCCTCGTGGGCGAGGTCGGCGGTCACCGAGGCGCCGTAGCGCGGGAAGGCCAGGGTGGTCACCGAGCGGCCGCGGGCGTGCAGTGCGGCCCGCAGGCCCGCGGTGAGCGTGCGCTTACCGGAGCCGTCGAGACCCTCGATGACGACGAGCGTCATCGAGTCTGCACACAGATCGACACATTGGGCACAAACACGATCTGAGCGCAGAGTGGATGACTAGTACCGGTAGTGATCCGGCTTGTACGGGCCCTCGACGTCGACGTTGATGTACTCGGCCTGGTCCTTGCTGAGCCTGGTCAGCGAACCGCCGAGCGCCTCGACGTGGATCTTGGCGACCTTCTCGTCGAGGTGCTTGGGCAGCCGGTAGACCTCGTTGTCGTACTCGTCGTTCTTGGTCCACAGTTCGATCTGGGCGATCACCTGGTTGGAGAAGCTGTTGCTCATCACGAACGACGGGTGGCCGGTGGCGTTGCCGAGGTTGAGCAGCCGGCCCTCGCTCAGCACGATGATGGAGTGGCCGTCGGGGAAGATCCACTCGTCGACCTGCGGCTTGATATTGATCCGCCGAATGGCCGGGTCCCGCTCGAGGCGCGCCATCTCGATCTCGTTGTCGAAGTGGCCGATGTTGCCGAGGATGGACTTGTCCTTCATCGCCCGCATGTGGTCGAGGGTGATGATGTCCTTGTTGCCGGTGGCGGTGATGACGATGTCGGCCCAGCCGATCGCCTCCTCGACGGTCTTGACCTCGAAGCCGTCCATCAGCGCCTGCAGGGCGTTGATGGGGTCGATCTCGGTGACCGCGACGCGCGCGCCCTGGGCCTTGAGCGCCTCGGCGCAGCCCTTGCCGACGTCGCCGTAGCCGCAGACCAGCGCGGCCTTGCCGCCGATGAGCACGTCGGTGCCGCGGTTGATGCCGTCGATCAGCGAGTGCCGGGTGCCGTACTTGTTGTCGAACTTGCTCTTGGTGACCGAGTCGTTGACGTTGATCGCGGGGAAGGCCAACTCGCCGGCGGCGGCGAACTGGTAGAGCCGCAGCACACCTGTGGTGGTCTCCTCGGTGACGCCCTTGATCGCGTCGGCGATGTGGGTCCATTTGTGCGGGGCGGCCGTGAGGCTGTCGCGCAGCAGGTTCAGAAATACCTTGTATTCGTCGGAGTGGTCGTCCTCCTCGGGCGGGACCACCCCGGCCTTCTCGAACTGCGCGCCGCGCAGCACCAGCATGGTGGCGTCGCCGCCGTCGTCGAGGATCATATTGGTCGGCTCGCCGGGCCAGGTGAGCATCTGCTCGGCCGCCCACCAGTACTCCTCAAGGCTCTCGCCCTTCCAGGCGAAGATTGGGACACCGAGGGGCTCCTCGGGGGTGCCGTTGGGGCCGACGACCGTCGCCGCGGCGGCGTGGTCCTGGGTCGAGAAGATGTTGCACGACGCCCAGCGGACCTGTGCGCCGAGCGAGACCAGGGTCTCGATGAGCACCGCGGTCTGCACGGTCATGTGCAGCGAGCCCGAGATCCGGGCCCCCTTGAGCGGCAGCACGTCGGCGTATTCGCGGCGCAGCGCCATCAGGCCGGGCATCTCGTGTTCGGCCAGCCGGATCTCCTTGCGGCCGAACTCGGCCAGGGACAGATCGGCGACCTTGAAGTCGATCCCGTTACGGGAGTCGGCGGTCAGATTCATGGGCACACGGTATCCCGGCCCGCAGCGCTACCGTCCCGCCGGGGTCCCCGCCGCCAGTCGGGCGCCGAGCACCGAGTTGCGCCGCCCGGGTCGAGGGTTCGTCGGTGTCGAGGATCGACTGCTCGACGGATGTGGTGCGGGCCGGGCGCCTCATGCGCGCAGACGCTACCGCGCCGGTGTGCGGTCCAAATCCGGTTCCAGGTAGATGACCCGGGCGGCCGGAACAGCCGCCCGCACCGCGGCCTCGGCGGCGTCGATCGCGGCCGCCACGGTCGCCAGATCGGTGTGGCGCGTCAGCGCGATCTTCGCACCGACCAGCATCTCCTCCGGCCCGAGATACTGGGTGCGCAGATGGATCACCCGGTCGACATGCTCGGTCGCCGACAGTGCGGCTTCGATGGCGGCCAGTTCCTCGCCGGTGGCGCCCTCACCGATGAGCAGGCTGTGCATCTCGATCATCAGGATCACCGCGATGACACCCAGCAGGACGCCGATGAACAGGGTGCCGACCCCGTCCCAGACCGGGTCGCCGGTCAGCATGGTCAGTCCTACACCACCGAGTGCGAAGAGCAGGCCGAGCAGTGCGCCGCTGTCCTCCAGCAGCACCACCGGCAGCTCGGGATTGCGCGAGCGGCGGATGAACTCCCACCAGGTTCCGTTGCCCTTCAACGGTTTCGATTCCACCATCGCGGTGCGGAAACTGTAGGACTCCAGGCCGATGGCGACCATGAGGATTCCGATGGCCACCAGAGGTGCGCGCAGCGGCTCGGGGTGGCCGATCTTGTGGATGCCCTCATAGATGGCGAAGATCGCGCCGAGGGTGAACAGCACCAGCGCCACCACGAAGGAGTAGAAGTACCGGCTTCGGCCGTAGCCGAACTGGTGCAGGCTGGTGGCCTCCCGGCGGGCCTGGCGCTGACCGAACAACAGCAGCGCCTGGTTGGAGGTGTCGGCGACCGAGTGCAGCGACTCGGCGAGCATCGACGAACTCTGCGTGATGAGGAAACCGACGAACTTGGCGACCGCGATGCCGGCGTTGGCGAACAGGGCCGCCATGATCGCGCGGGTGCTACCGGAAGTCGACATCGCCCTACCCGCCCACGGTGGCGCGGAACAGTGCACTGGGACGGGATGCCTGCAACCGGATGGGTCCGTCGTCGGCGGCCACCCACGCTGCTGATCCGCGGTCCATCTGCACCTCACTGGTCTCACCGATGCCGGACTTCGCCCGGACTGTCACCGATCCCTGTGTGCATACCAGGATCTGGGGGCCGTCGTGGTGAGACGGGGCATCCACCTCATGGCCCAGGTGCTCACCGTCGAGGGTGATGACCGACGCGGCGAACTCGGCCGCCGGTGTCTGGTAGTGGCATTCGACGCCGTCGCTACGGGTGGCCACATGCGCGTCGAGGACGGGTGTGAAGTCCAGGACGCGCAGCAGTTCGGCGACGTCGACGTGTTTGGGCGTCAACCCTCCTCGCAGAACGTTGTCGGAGTTGGCCATCACCTCCATGCCGACCCCGTGCAGATAGCTGTGCAGATTGCCGGCGGCCAGGAAGATGCCCTGCCCGGGGGACAGGCTGATCCGGTTGAGCAGCAGCGCCGCCAGCACGCCGGCGTCACCGGGGTACCGCTCGCCGAGTTCCAGAACCATCTGCGCTTCGGCGACGAATTCCTTCGCCCCGCCGCGCATGTAGCTCACTGCGCCTTCCAGCACCGCCGCGATCAGGGCGTCGATGTCGGGTTGCGGCGCGGTGATCCAGGTGGTGAACAGCGCGCGCAGACCGGCCGCGTCGGAGGCGTCGTCGAGCAGTGCGATGTAGGGCTTCAGCGCCGGCACCTCCAGGGCGCGCAGCAGCGCCACCGAGCGGGCCGCTGGACGAAAACCCGCCAGCGCCTCGAAATCGCTGAGCGCCACCAGAAGTTCCGGCTTGTGGTTGCGGTCACGGTAGTTGCGCAGCGGCGACGACAGCGGCACACCGATCCGGTCCTCGCGCTCGTAGCCCTCCACCGCCTGGCCGGCACTCGGATGGGCCTGCAGCGACAGCGGTTCACCGGCGGCGAGCACCTTCACCAGGAACGGCAGCACATCGCCGAACCGGGTGCGCACCGCCGGCCCGAGTTGCCCGTCGGGGTCGTCGCGGATCGCCTGAAGCAGCGACGTCGTCCCGTCCGGGGTGTCGAGCAGTGCCGGGTCACCGGGATGCGCGCCCAGCCACAACTCCGCCTCGGGGTGCGCCGCCGGCGCCGGGCGGCCGGTGAATTCGGCGATCGCCGTTCTCGATCCCCAGGCGTAGGTCCGGATCGCTCCGCGCAGCAGGTGCACTATCCGCTCGCCAACCGCAGGTACACGCCCGCCATCTCCAGCCGCAGCGCGAGGATGGCCAACTGCTGCTCGACGCTGCCGCTTTCGGCCGGAGCGGCCGCGCTGTTCTCCGCAGGCGCCGACGCGCCCTCACCCACGTCCTGGGCGCCCACCAGATCGACGTCGTCCAGACCCGCGAGCCGGGCAGTCAGCACCTGCCGCTCGGCGGCCAGCGCCAGGGCGAAGACCCGGGTGCGGTCCGGGCGCGGGCCGTCGAACTCCTCGTCGTGGAACAGCGCCTCGGTTCCGGCGACGCGCGCCGACAGCAGGCCGGAGCGCGCCGCGACGATGGCGTCGGCCAAGCCGACCGCGGCCACCGGGACGCCGGCCACCCGCAACAGCACCGCCGCCGCGTGACGCGCCAGTGCCAGGGTGGCCGCGCAGTCGCCGGCCAGTGCGGTGGCGCGACCCGCCATCCGCTCGGCCAGCGCCTTGGCCGGATTGGTGAACAGTTCGCGGCCGGCGCTGTTGCGCAGCGCCTCGGCGTCGAGTTCGTCGGCCAGACCGCTCAGATCGGCCCGAACCGCGGGATCGACCGCCGCGCAGGTGGCCAGTCCGGCGGCCAGGTAGCGGCACAGCGCGAATTCGTCGGGCGCCCACACCCGCGGCGCCAGCACCGCGGCGCGTCCGGCGGTGGCGTCACGCAGTGGGCCCTCGTAGGGCGCGGCCACCACCACCCGGGCGCCGCGGCGCACCGCGGTCGCGGCGGCGCTCACCAGAGCCGGATCACCTGGATCCTCACCGGCGACCACCAGCACGTCCAGCGGGCCGATCCATGGCGGGGACTGCGCGGCCAGCACGAGGGGTTCACCCGCCGCGCCGCCCAGTGTCGCCGCCAGCAGCGCCCCCGCCGACTCCGCGGGTCCGCGGCCGGCGACCCAGATCACCGTGCGCGGCCGGCTCCCGTCGGAGATCGCCGCCAGTGCGCCCTCGTCGACCGCCGCCGCGGTGGCCCGCACCGCGGCTCCGGCGGTGGCTGCCGCGCGCAGCAAGCCGTCGCGGTCGGCGTCCAACAGAGCCTCGGTGTCATCGAGGTCGACGCAGGCGCTGGTACTCATGCGCGGGCGCCGATCTCATCGGCCACCCGTGTGACGATGCGCTCCACCTCGTCGGCCGTCGGGGCCTCGGCGTTGAGCCTCAGCAACGGCTCGGTGTTGGAGGTGCGCAGGTTGAACCACGCGCCGTCACCGAGATCCACCGTCACACCGTCGAGGTGATCGAGCGAAAGCGCTTGACCGGCAAAGGAATTGACCACCGCGTCGACACAGGCCGAAGCGTCCTCGACGCGGAAGTTGATCTCGCCGGAGGCGGCGTAGCGCGCGTAGTCGCCCATCACCTCCGACAGCGGGCGGTCCTGTTCGCCGAGCGCGGCCAGAACGTGCAACGCGGCCAGCATGCCGGAGTCGGCGCCCCAGAAGTCCCGGAAGTAGTAGTGCGCCGAGTGCTCGCCGCCGAAGACCGCGCCGGTCTGGGCCATCAACGCCTTGATGTAGGAGTGCCCGACCCGGGAGCGCACCGGGTCGCCGCCGAGTGCGGTGACCAGTTCGGGCACCGCCCGCGAGGTGATCAGGTTGTAGATCACCATCGAGCCCGGCTCGCGGACCAGTTCGCGGGCCGCCACCAGGGCGGTGACCGCCGACGGCGACACCGGTTCACCGCGCTCGTCGACCACGAAGCAGCGGTCCGCGTCGCCGTCGAAGGCCAGCCCGATATCGGCGCCGGTGTCCAGGACGTGGCGCTGCAGATCCACCAGGTTGGCCGGTTCCAGTGGATTGGCCTCGTGATTGGGAAAGGACCCGTCGAGGTCGAAGTACAGCGGCGCCAA
>JBFYOQ010000155.1:0-4238 GCA_041303735.1 Mycobacterium sp. | reverse complement strand
GGCCACTCGGTGGGCGAGTACACCGCGCTGGCCTGTGTGACCGGGGTCTATGAACTCGAGGCTCTGCTGGAGGTGGTGTATCACCGCGGCAGCAAGATGCACGACATCGTGCCCCGTGACGCCCACGGCCGTTCGGACTACGGTCTGGCCGCCATCCGTCCGTCCCAGATGGATCTCGACGACGCCGATGTCAACGCGTTCGTCGCTGACATCGCCGAACGCAGTGGCGAGTTCCTGCAGATTGTGAACTACAACCTGCGCGGCTCGCAGTACGCGATCGCCGGCACGGTGCGCGGCCTGGAGGCGCTCAAGGAAGAGGTCGACCGGCGCACCGAGATCACCGGCGGCAAGCGCGCCTACATCCAGGTGCCGGGCATCGATGTGCCGTTCCACTCCGAGGTGCTGCGCGTCGGCGTCGACGAGTTCCGTCAGTCACTGCAGCGCATCATGCCGCCCGAGGCGGACCCGCGAACCCTGGTCGGCCGATACATCCCGAACCTGGTTCCGCGGCTGTTCACCCTCGATCGCGACTTCATCGCCGAGATCCGCGATCTCGTCCCGGCCGAACCACTCGACGAGATCCTCGCCGACTACGACACTTGGATCACCCAGCACCCCAACGAGGTTGCCCGCCGGGTGCTCATCGAGTTGCTCGCCTGGCAGTTCGCCAGCCCGGTGCGCTGGATCGAGACCCAGGATCTGCTGTTCACCGATGAGGCCGCAGGCGGTCTGGGCGTGGAGCGCTTCGTCGAGATCGGGGTGCGTTCGGCGCCGACGGTGGCCGGCCTCGCCCGCAACACCCTCAAGCTCCCCGACTACGCGCACAGCACCGTGCAGGTGCTCAACGTCGAGCGCGACGCCGCGGTGCTCTTCGCCACCGACGAGGACCCGGCCGAGGTCGACGATGCCCCCGCCGACACCGCCCCGGCGGAATCCGCGGCGGCGCCCCAGGCAGCGGCACCCGCGGCGCCGGCAGCGCCGAGTGCGGCACCCTCGGGCGGGGCGCGCCCCGACGACATCTCCTTCGGCGCGGCCGACGCCACGCTGGCGCTCATCGCGCTGTCGGCCAAGATGCGCGTCGACCAGATCGAGCCGCTTGATTCCATCGAGTCCATCACCGACGGCGCATCGTCGCGGCGCAACCAGTTGCTGATGGACCTCGGGTCAGAACTCGACCTCGGGGCCATCGACGGCGCCGCCGAAGCCGATCTCACCGCGCTGCGCGGTCAGGTCACCAAGCTGGCCCGCACCTACAAGCCGTTCGGCCCGGTGCTGTCCGACGCCGTCAGCGATCAGTTGCGCTCGGTGCTCGGCCCGTCCGGGAAACGGCCCGGCGCGGTCGCCGACCGGGTGGCCAAGGTCTGGGAGCTCGGACCAGGCTGGGCCAAACACGTCACCGTGGAACTGGCACTGGGCACCCGCGAGGGCAGCAGCGTGCGCGGCGGCCCACTGGGCGGCCTGAACGACGGCGCGCTGAGCGACGCTGCCGCGGTGGACGCGGCGATCGACGCCGCGGTGGCCGCCGCCGCCGCCCGGCACCAGGTCGCGGTGTCGCGGCCGTCGACCGCCGGCGGCGGGGGTGCGGTCGTGGACTCGGCAGCGCTCGACGAATTCGCCGCGAGCATCACCGGAGAGAACGGCGTGCTCGCCTCCGCCGCACGCATGGTGCTCGGCCAACTCGGCATCGACACCCCGGTGAGTGCGCCTGCGGCCGTCACCGACTCCGAACTCATCGACCTCGTGAGTGCCGAACTCGGTTCGGACTGGCCGCGTCTGGTCGCGCGCGCCTTCGACGCCCGCAAGGCGGTGCTGCTCGATGACCGGTGGGCTAGCGCCCGCGAGGACCTGGTCACCCTGTGGCTGGCCGATGAGAACGACATCGAAGCCGACTGGCCGCAGCTGGCCGAGCGTTTCGAGGGTGCCGGCCACACCGTCGCCACCCAGGCCGATTGGTGGCGTGCTCGCGCGCTCGCCGAGGGCCGCACGGTGCACGCGTCGCTGTACGCGCGGATCGCCGGCGGCGCGCAGAATCCGGAATCCGGCCGCTACGGCGACGAGATCGCACTCGTCACCGGGGCGTCCAAGGGGTCCATCGCCGCGTCGGTGGCCGCGGGGTTGCTCGACGGCGGCGCATGCGTCATCGTCACCACCTCCCGGCTGGACGACGAGCGACTGGAGTTCTACAAGTCGCTCTACCGCGACAACGCCCGATTCGGTGCGGCGCTGTGGGTCGTGCCCGCCAACATGGCCTCCTACGCCGACATCGACGCCCTGATGTCGTGGGTGGGCAATGAGCAGAGCGAGAGCCTGGGCCCCACCGCGGTTCGGGTCAAGGATGCCCAGACCCCCACGCTGCTGTTCCCGTTCGCCGCACCCCGGGTGGCCGGCGATCTCTCGGAGGCCGGTTCGCGCTCCGAGATGGAGATGAAGGTCCTGCTGTGGGCGGTCGAGCGACTGATCGGCGGCTGCGCGGCGATCGGCGCCGACCGCGACATCGCCTCCCGGCTGCATGTGGTGCTGCCCGGTTCGCCGAACCGCGGCATGTTCGGCGGCGACGGCGCCTACGGCGAGTCGAAGTCCGCACTGGACGCCGTGGTGGCCCGCTGGAGCGCGGAATCGTCGTGGGCCGGGCGGGTCACCATCGCCCACGCCCTGATCGGGTGGACGAAGGGCACCGGGCTGATGGGCCACAACGACGCCATCGTCGACGCCGTCGAAGCCGCCGGGGTGACGACCTACACCGGTGACGAGATGGCGGCCATGCTGCTCGACCTGTGCACACCGGAGGCGAAGGCGGCGGCTGCGCAGGCGCCACTGAAGGCCGATCTCACCGGCGGGCTGGCCGAGGCCCGACTCGACATGGCCGAACTCGCCGCGCGCGCCCGTGAGCAGATCGGCGCCGGGTCCACACGCACCGGCGGCCGGCACGCGGCAGCCACCATCTCCGCGCTGCCGTCACCGCCGCGCGGGCACCGATCCGCACCGCCGCCGGCATGGCCGGATCTCGACGTCGACCCGGCCGATCTCATCGTCCTCGTCGGCGGCGCCGAACTGGGTCCCTACGGCTCGTCGCGCACCCGCTTCGAGATGGAGGTCAGCTCGCAGCTGTCCGCCGCCGGGGTGCTGGAGCTGGCGTGGACCACCGGGCTCATCCGCTGGGAGGACGACCCCAAGCCGGGCTGGTACGACACCACCTCCGGTGATCTGGTCGACGAGGCCGATCTGGTGGAGCGCTACCACGATGCGGTCGTAGCCCGTTGCGGCATCAGGGAATTCGTCGCCGACGGATCCCTGGAAGCCGACCACAGCACCGAGCTTTTGGTCAGCGTCTTCCTGGATCGTGACTTCACCTTCGTGGTGTCCTCGGAGGCCGAGGCCCGCGCGTTCGAGCACGCCGACCCCGACCACACCGTGGTGCGCCCGATGGGCGACTCCGGGGACTGGGAGGTGATCCGCAAGGCGGGCACCGAGGTCCGTGTGCCGCGCAGGGCGAAACTGTCCCGCACGGTCGGTGCGCAGATTCCCACCGGGTTCGACCCGACGGTGTGGGGAATCAGTGCCGAGTTGGCCGGCTCGGTGGACCGGGTGGCGCTGTGGAACATCGTCGCCACCGTCGACGCCTTCCTGTCCTCGGGCTTCACCCCGTCGGAGTTGCTCCGCTGGGTGCACCCGACGATGGTCGCCAGCACCCAGGGCACCGGCATCGGTGGTCTCACCAGCATGCAGACCATGTTCCACGGCAACCTGACGGGCACCGCCAAGCCCAACGACATCCTGCAGGAAGTTCTGCCGAATGTCGTTGCCGCCCATGTGATGCAGTCCTACGTCGGTGGTTACGGGGCAATGGTGCACCCGGTCGGTGCGTGCGCCACCGCGGCGGTCTCGGTCGAAGAGGGCGTGGACAAGATCCGGTTGGGTAAGGCCGAACTGGTGGTCGCCGGCGGTTTCGACGATATGACGTCTGACGCCATCACCGGATTCGGTGATATGGCGGCGACCGCGGACACCGAGATCATGCGCGCTCGCGGTATCAGCGACGGCAGGTTCTCCCGGGCCAACGACCGTCGCCGGCTGGGCTTCCTGGAAGCCGAGGGTGGCGGCACCATCCTGCTGGCCCGCGGTGATATCGCGCTGGCGATGGGGCTGCCGGTGCTCGCGGTAGTGGCCTACGCGCAGAGTTTCGCCGACGGCGTGCACACATCCATACCCGCACCGGGTCTCGGCGCACTCGGCGCCGG